>WHTE01000125.1 GCA_009377845.1 Nitrospirales bacterium
TCCAAATGCGGCCATGCGGTACGAAACTTCCGCTTCAATTCGGACAGCCTGTTCATGCTCACAAAGCATACAGCAATGACCCTTTAATTGATACCTTTATTTATTTACAACGCCTAAGTGTCCCGCACTATCAGACGGGAGTTTTGTTTTATCTGTATGCACATAGCTCCTCATGGGCCACGCCGCAAGGGCTATGTGTTCTTCCTTGTTTCTTATCCAGAGCAGCATCTTTAGTTTGTCGTCATTCTTGAAAAATTTCACTTTTGACGCCTGGTTTGGATAGGCCTCGCACAAAAAATCAGTGAGCTTCAGGAGATTATTTCCGGGTCTTGGCAGATCCAATTCAATGTGTGCCTTCTGATCTGCGGAGAGATTTGGCACTCGGTCGAACACAAGATGCTGCTGGAGGCGCTTTTTAAGACAGTCGTGCATTGCCTTGAATATCGGCAGGAGCAAATGTGGACGTTGTTCATCCAGCGAGAGGATTTTGATGTTCTCGGCAATTCCTTCCAGATGCTCAAGGGTCATATTGTGAAAATAATATTTAACGATATATGTCCGGTCCGTTGACCACTTGAAATGCTCCATCGAGCCGGAAGAGAATTCCGCAAAGTCGATATCCCCACGCAATTCGTAAGTCTTAGAGCAGGCAGGACAGTGCGCTGAATCGTACTTTATTTCAGAAAGATCGATTACAGCCTTGCAGCAAGGAGAAATCAGGAAACGCTCACTCATGTTTTCTTTCCATTTAAAGTTTCTTTCATTTCCCCAGACCGAAAGCTTAGGGCATGGCTAGACTTGCACTGACGCTGGGATTTTCCAGGCGAAGTTGACGGGCATTAACCAGAGCCTAGGTGGCACGAGGTGCAAAATCAAACAATTACCTTAGTTACTTCTTTGCGTTCTAGTTTTCTCTTGAGCACAATAGGTGAACTTCGGTTAATCCCAGTGCTTGAGAGAGACGCTTTTTGGTTGCGCAAAGCGAAAACTTCTGGTTTTTCCGTCTCCTTCGAAGCGCGACACGCATCTTCCAAAGGAGATGTCGGCGGTCCTAGACCATCCGTGCTTTATGGAACCATACAACCCCGAGTCGAGGGAATCCGTCTTACCATTTGATGCCTTTATCCGCAGCGTGACGCGCGAGAAAGGATGTTCTTCGCCGAATGTATAGAGAGGAAGCCGAGCGGCAGCAATAACAGATTTGGCAAGGGCCGGAAATTTTACGCTCGCTGCTCCTACGAGTTGATTCCCCGTGTTATTAAGGAATCTAGCCAGATCACGCGAGCAGTTGAGCAAGAAAAAGATAATTTCCCAGACGAGGGTTGTTATGGAAAAGACGCTTTGGGTCTGATGAATCGTGCTGCTCGGACAGACCGTGCCCGACTCCACCCCCTCTATAAAGTATCCGTGCAGGCAGCCAGCCGAACCGCCATGCACATATTCCATGGAGAACATCCGTATTCGAGCCTGCTGATGTTTTATGGAATTGGCAACCGCCGATACAAGCCATTTATGCCTCTTTATCGCTTCAGCGAGGCTTCTATATCCTGTACTCTTATTTCTTCGCCCCTTACTCTGGAAAAATCCCGACGCGATAGAGGTGATGTCGTCAACATGCTCGGCAGCCGCGTAGAGCGATAATTCAACGTAATCCAAAACTTCTTGCATCACATCATCTTGCGTCGATAACGAATTTAATGTATTTCCGGTACAGAAGTATGTCTCGAGGCGTTGGCATAGTCGGACAAGCTTGTCGCACACGCGCGACGCAGAGACGTTATAGATCCCGAGCGGCATCCGGAGATCGTTCGCGTTGTGAAAGCAGACGTCATCTCTCGTCAGCGTCAGTGGCACATGCGCCTCAAGACTAGACTGTGCGTCATTCTCAATGTCGACTTCGAAAAACGATTTGGTCATATCTTCAATAACTTAGTCCCTCTAACCTTACAGTTCAGGGGACAACTCGCAGGTTGCACATTTAGTACCGATTTTGGCCAAATGTTCTCTGTCTTTTCCCCTCGCAGAGGGAGGCAAATGGATTGCGAAGCTTGGAGATAGGTGTCCCCCGCTGTTCATCCGACCGCCCATCCAATTCCTTCGATTACGCTTCAAGCCGGCGTGGCCCCATCATCCCTCTCTGCACCTCGTCCGCCACCTGCGCTCGGCTGAACGCGCCGAATGAGCCGCGGGCAAAAAGGTTTCGCTTCTGCGAGTCAGGCGCACAAAGTGACCGACTCGATTCTTTTGTTAGCTTTCATTCGCGCTTCTAGGTCCTATTACGGTGTGGTACACTGCGGGTGAAAATAGGATGCCCGCTCGATTCTTGTCTTTGCTCCAGCCGGGATCCGGAATGCTCATTAATGATTTGACGATTTTGCGCGTGTCCTGGTCCATGGCCTCAATAACGAGCGTTACGAAATCATTTGCAACTGCGGCATCTTTGAGCGCGGTCTCTGGCTCGACATGGGCAAGTGACTTTACGAGAGAAAGTTGGCTAAGGTCTTTGAACTCCGTAAACAGCGGGATGGTGCCCTCAAAGTAAACGGTTTCGTATTTGAGCTGTAGCGGGTCAATACTTCCATGTAGAAAGTCATTTCGACCGTTCATAAGCGTGTGAAAGGCTTTGTAACGCTTATCCTCGGAATCAACCTTCTTGAAGAATCCGACGCAATTTATATGCAGTGTCTTAACGCGGACGTCTACCTCTTGTCTGAGTACATTCCTATAGAGGCGATCCTCAGTCTTTAGGTCCTCTCTTGTGAGAAGTAAAATGACCAAGTTGACAAAGCTCTCCGCCAACACCGGCGAAATCATACGTAGCGATAATCCGTAGCCAAGTGCCTGGGTGTATGCGGTTTGGTGTTCCACCCATTGTTCTCCGAAGGTTTCAAGCTCCTCTGGCGATTTTGGCAGTCCGGGAAGCGTCTTATGGTCGATGTTGAGTTCTTGCAAGCGCTTGCTTATGTCGTCTACAACACGACGCAGCCTCCAATAGGGGTTCGTAAAGACGATCCACTTCTCCAGGGACTTTCTAACGTCTGCCATCTTCGGCCCATGATTGGAGAAGTCGGCTTTGATCTTTGCCACAAGTTCCGCCACCGCTTCGCTGCTTGGGTCATCCGTGTGGTCAATTGTAGCTATTACTTGAACCTGATAGCCGAGCAATTCAATTACGGAAGGGCCACTCTGGAGCGTCCAGTTCCAGTGAATCAAGTTATCGTTTGATGGGTGCTTGAGCGTCATTGCGAACCCGTTTGGCGCACCAAAACGAGCCCTGAGATAGACATATAAATCGAGCGGTGAGATTCCCTTGTGGATGATCCAGGTTCCAACTTTGGGACGGAACCGTTCAATGCGGAGCCGAGCAAGCATCAGCGCAGGATCGACCAAGCGCCACGAGGAGACATCAATCGGATTGCCGCTCATCCAACCACCGTGAGAGAAACAGATTCCGCGGCTGATAGCAAACCAGAAACCTATCGATTCGAGCCGTGTGTTCGGCTGCCGCAGATGGCTGGAAAGTGGATCCAGCCGCGGACTCTGTTCATCCGACCGCTTATTTATTCCCTCCATTAAGCTTAGAGCAACTAGGCCCTCACCACTCCAAAGGAGGCCTCCGGTGCACGTCATTTTCGCACGCACTTGATCTGATTGTTATTCTTCATTGGTTATACCTGAAATTTGTGAAATATCGTTCATGTGAACTAGAAGTTTTCCGCCGCCATTGCGTACAGAAATTTCATTGCTAAAAATATCGAGTTTCCAATGAACCCCCTCTCGGGAATTCTCCATTTTGCTTTCTTCGGTTAAGCAACCATACAGCTTCTTCAGGTCTACAAATACCGCATCTTTATTCTCAAGGCAGAATACAGTAATTGCACATGAATACGATTTTGATAAATCGATTTGCATTTCTGTTAAATCTACCCAACCTTTTCCTGACGGATATATCTTTGAATATGGAATGAGCACGATTAAGGACTTTCCACTTTTCGAGATCCCTTCATACATAATTTTCTTACTCGGAATCTTTGAAAGCTGAATTTTGGCTACTTCCTCAATCTTCCGCAGTACTTCAGTTTCTATGGGATTTCTCATATCTTTGCCAATCTGTATGACAGAGTCCACGGCTGAGAATGGCGGGCCGGAGAACCGTCGAGTCGAGCCACGCGTTCGGCTGTCGCGATACTGAGAAAGAAAGTTTCAAGAGATTTAGTATGGTCTCTTCTCAAAATCTTTGCGTAGAACACCGTTGAGGGAATGCATTCCTACTCAGCCAAGAGGAACTGTCGAATTTAGCCAGACTTTTTGTTCATGCTACGAAACGTTTCCAATGCTCCTCTGAAATGATGGCAATGCCGCTGCCGGATTTGCGTAGTTCGACCGCTCTCTCTATCTTGCGACCGTAGTTGGTGGTTATCCAATCACGACTCGCAAAAATACCAACAATAAGATAGTGAGATGCTCGGGTCGGTGTGGAATCTGTGGCAATACCCCCAAGCTTGCTAATCGCCTCCGAGACTTTGCGACGGGTGCCAAATGCAAATTTTCCCGTGATCACATATTGCCGTTCGGAGAAAATTAAATCGGGAAACGGTATGTCAAGTGGGAGAGTCGTGGAATACGTTTCCTCAGGTTTGGCAGTGGACGTGTAGCCGCAAAGTGCCTCCATAACGCCTTTCAGTTCTGCCCGTTCGTCATCATCGCAATATCCGTCGGCAAAGATACGCTCAACCCGAGCAAGCACGGCCGTGAATGGCCATACTGGCTCAAACGGAGCGAATTTACGGACCCAATCGGCGAAGAATACCGCTTCAGCCTGATTTACTTCTCCATCGGCAAGGATTCCGGAACAGATCCCGGAAAGCTGGTCGATTGCCTTGGAGGCATTGTTCTCTAGGTTGGCTTTAAACAGGCGTACCGGCTGTCCATCTGCGTCCTTCGGAGTTGAGAGGATGTATTTCGTCATGATTGTTGGAATATAGAGTGCAGACAGGAGGAATATGATAAGATAAATTCCAAATTTGCGGATTTAAATTTTCTTTCCGTAGGACATCATTCGTCCCCCGACTTTGTTCTGTTTATCTGATTTTTATTAATTTAATGAAATAAATCAAGTTGTGTGGTGTCATTATGGTTCACTTGCCGAAACAAAAGGACCTCGGCTGCCGGGACGAAATCCGGCTCAGCAGGTGGACATGCAATGCAAAATCGAGCAAAAACCCCGCCTTTTTATTCTTTGTGACTTTTTGACGCCTGCCGCCCGGCCCCAGGGTCGGACGCTCTTATAATTTGGCAGGTCTTGTCTGAGCATCGCGAGTTGGTCCGCCCTCCGAAATCTGCGGCTGACCCATCAGATGAGGCCGGGCGGGGCGTCATTGGTTTTGGGTCCTTTTGCCGAAACAAAAGGATCTCGGCTGCCGGGACGAACCCCGGCTCAGCGGGTGGACATGCGGAGAACGATCACCTGTTTTTTTCTTTTTCAGAAAAAAGTATTCTTTGTTTAAAATGAAGCGGTTGCTTGTATCCGGGCAATCAGGTTCGATCTTCCGGTGTGACTCGCTCCAGTTCAGCAAGCAGCGGTGGAAGATCTTCTTGCGCTGTTTTCCAGAGAATATCCAGGTCGATGTCGAAATAAGCGTGAACCAGGCGGTGGCGCATGCCTATCATGTCGTCCCATGGGATGCCGCGGGTTTGATCTCGGGTGTCTGGCGTGACTTGGTAAGCCGCCTCACCGATTATCTCGATACATTTGACCAGTGCCAACACCAATTGACGATCACCGTTTAGATCAGAGCGAGTCCGGCCGCGCACGAATCCAACGGCTTCGCGTGCGGCATCCAGCATATGATGGAATCGGATGACGTCATCCTGCCGCATACTGTACTTCTGCCTCTTCCAGTACCCGCTGACGGAAATACCGGCTCAGGTCCTGGGGCGTGCGCAGATCGACCTTCCGTCCGCCCAGCAGCGCCGAAAGCTCCCGTTCCATACGCGCAATTCCGAAGAGGCCGGGAACCCGGTCGGGTTCAAATTCGACCAGCAGGTCGAGGTCGCTGTCGGGACGAAAATCGGCACGGAGCGCTGAACCGAAAACGGCCAGCCGCTGGATCCCATGCTTACGGCAGAAGGCAGCAATGGCGTCCTTGGGCAAGGAAATTGTTGGATGCATGCTTCCACCTCCATCATTATCAGGTGTTCGACTCGTGCCGGTCGTCCACGATCTTGAACCCCATGGGCCGGAGAGCGTAGGCATGCCCTTTTTCACAGACCAAATCTGCTCTTTGGGCATTGGATCGGGTCTCGCCGTCGGTCTATAGTCAGCGACACTCCAGGACCGACTCCAGCCGAACCAGGCCCAGCGCGAACTCAGGTTCACATCGCAGGCTCTGAATCGAACAGGGGAATTCTTGGTCAATTGAGGAGATAAGTCAAGCAGATATTCACTGCGGCACGCTGAGGTGCATCAAAAAAAACAGAATCTGAAAATCCCCTTACGCCCCCTTTGTCAAAGGGGGAACCTTTGATTCAACTCAGGGCAGGACCAGATGGGCATGTCGCACCAAACTAATTGAGGAGAAACTGAGAAAAGCGGACATGCCAGCGGGCATCATTTTTTAGACTACAGGAGCCAAGCCCACCATGAGTTGGCGTTCCCGGGGGCCGTCTAATTCAATTAATAACACTGACTGCCAGGTACCCAAACGCAATTCACCGTTCACAACCGGCAATGTCAATGAAGCTCCGATCAAGGAGGCCGCCATATGAGACCACGCATGGGAGGGATCATGGGCATGACGAAATTTGATCTGGGGAATGATTTTTTCAGCGACTTCGAGTAAATCTTCCTCCGTGCCTTCCCCCATTTCCCCGGTCGTCAGGGCGGCAGTGGTATGAAGCACAAAGACGTGGCACAAGCCATTTTGAAAATCCTTTTCTTGAATGAGGCTGTGTAGTTTCGGGGTGATATCCACAATATGCTTTCGCTTCTTTGTTTTCACCTGTAAAGTATCCATTCGTCCCTCTTTGGTTAAATGTTCCCGCAAATATTCCTTCAATACCTCTCAGCTCAGCGGGTGGGCATGCGCCGGAGGATGAGGTCTTTTTTCTTTTCCAGATACGAAGTGTTCTCGGTTGGTTGATGCCGAAGCGGGCTGGGGATGACGAGTTCTTTGCGAATCACCCACTGGACGGACGACTTTGAACGTTGTACAGTATCTTGTACATATCAGGAGGTCTACTATGGATGCAATTACCTATACCACTGTTCGTGCAAACCTCGCCAGCGCCATGGACCGCGTGTGCAACGACCACGAACCGCTGATCATTACTCGCAACGGAGAGCAGTCCGTCGTGATGCTCTCGCTCGAAGATTACAAGGCGTTGGAGGAAACGGCCTACCTCCTGCGCACGCCCGCCAACGCCAAGCGTCTTCTTGCAGCCGCAACACAATTGAACGCCGGCAAAGGCGTTGAGCGGAAGCTGGCCAAGTGAAGCTGATCTTCGCTGACGAGGCATGGGAAGACTATCTCTATTGGCAGAAGCAAGACAAACGCATGGTCGAGCGAATCAACAAGTTAATTCGTGAGACACAGCGGGAGCCCTTCACAGGAGTAGGCAAACCCGAACCATTGAAACATGCACTTTCAGGATTCTGGTCACGTCGAATAACCGATGAGCATCGCATGGTGTATCGCGTAGAGGGTAATGCCCTCATGATCGCTCAATTGCGGTACCACTATTAAGGCACCCAACAGAGTCCGCGGCTTAACATCCTGCTTCCTCAGCGGGGGGACATGCGATGAAGAATCATGCACTTTCGGATGCCCGGCCTGATCTCCCTCGCCGATTCTGGAAATTGCGCCATGAGGTGCTCAGCCCTCCGGATTTCTGCATAGAAGCGTCGCCCGAGCCCTTTGGCTTGAAGTTCGAGGTAACCGATCTCGGTCAGCAACTCATCTTCGGCCGCCTCGTGGTACTTGATAGGCGTCACTGGAAGAGTCGTTCCGCCTTCATGCGTACCTCCTCCGCCTGAATCGCTTGAGCGCGACCGGCGCGGTACTCCTCTAAGCGCCTTTCCGCTTCCTCTGCCCAAAAACGTTCCGCTTCCTCCTCAGTCATTTCCTCCAGGCTGGCGAGAAGCCTTTGCGCTAGAGTGGCGCGATCACGCACTTCCAGGCTCAGGGCGCTTTTAAGAACTTCAGCTAGGCTCGCCATCTTTACCTCCCATTCATTCTATTTCCAGTCTTTTGATCCAAACTCATAGCGCCTTCGCTGTTTCATTGTAACGTCGGCAGCATGTGCAGCACATCTGCATCGAATACCCTGAGTCGGTCAGACATGCTAACCAACCCAGCCTGGTTGGCGTTTGCCGCCTGCGGTCGGTTGAACAATGATTAGGCGGATCCGCACCACCCTCTTCGCTAGCCCTAAAATTCATCTACCTGACTAGCCAGTCGAATTCTTGGTGAATTGAAGAATTAAGTCAAGTTGTGTGCCTGGAAAAGGAGAAGCTGGGAGACGAAGTCTTTATGATTCCCTAATCCCTTGTATCAAAGGGGGAACATTCGATAACCCTTAGGCCAGTATCAAATTAGTTATCCAGTCGCGAACCGCCGGGATATTCAGAAGAAGTCAGAATCTAAAAATCCCCCCCACCCCCTTTGTCAAAAGGGGGAAAATACTCATATTACCGTTTGACCTGGTCGATTATGAAGTTGAGGCACGTTCCGAAGAATGTAAAAATGGTTCTCTAATGATTGACTAAAAGCTCAGGCGTAGGTTTGATCCTCAGCTTGGTGAATCGGAGATTCCGGTAGATGGATTGTGACCGTTAAGCCGCCGCCTGGTATGTTGGCCAAACTGATGTCTCCACCGTGTTTGCGAACAATTGAGCGTGCGATGGCCATGCCCAGGCCGATTCCTCCTGTTTTTTTATTGCGAGATTCCTCCAGTCGAACAAACGGTTGAAAGACTCGTTCAAAGTCCTCTTCGGGAATTCCCGGACCGTCATCTTGAATCACAATCTGAAATTCTGTGTCGTCCTGCCGAAGCTTTACTCCGACCCGGCCTCCATAGCTCACGGCATTTTCAATTAAATTTCGAATTGCCCGTTTGAGGCTGGTAGGGCGGCAGGTGTAAGGAGTTTTCTTCGCACTCTCGAATTTCACATCCATTCCCATATCGGCCAAATCCTGACAGAGACTATCGATTAATGCGCTAAGATCGACCGAGCGCGACACTTCCGTTGAAGCCTCATCACGTGCAAAAGCCAAAGTGGCTTCGGTCATCCGTTGCATGTCTTCCAATGTTTCCACCATCTTGCCTCTCGCTTCTTGGTCTTTCATTATTTCTACTTGAAGTCGAAGGGAGGTAATGGGGGAGCGTAAATCATGGCTGATGGCCGCCAACATTCTCGTTCGATCCTGGACAAAACGTTGAAGACGTTCGTACATGCGGTTAAATGCCCGGACGGTCTGGCGAATATCAATAGGACCTTCTTCGGACATGGGCGTGATTGATTCCCCGCGTCCGACCCGTTCCGCGACTTCCGTCAGTTTTTTAAGCGGACGCGTGATGCGTTGCACCATCAACACCACAATCAGGCAAATACTGCCCCCGGTTAACACCATCGAAATAAGCGTCGGCAGAGCCCAACGGCCCAGGGATGGAGTGATCCCCATGCCAGCATTGAGCCACCGGCCATCCTGGAGACGAGCAGAAATCAAGAGCCCTGGTGTATCAACCTCTGAAAGCGGAAGAGGAAAGGACGACCCGGGAATTTCGCTTCGTAATGTGGGATTCACAGCCCCTGCCGGCATCTCCCGTATTTTCCTTTTCCATAACGCGTCCTGTTGCGGAAGCATGAATCGCAGTTCAGAAACTTCGTTCTTTTTCAGTAAATCGTTAAGACGGCTTATCCACTCATGATCGCCCTGCGGCAGGCCTTTAGGAATTAGGCTAGTTTCAGACAACCAGTAGTACAGCTTTCGTGAACTGGCGGCTTGGACCATTCGATCATGCAAGCCGGATGGGCTGTGTTCAATGAGATCGATGAGAGAAGCGGTTCGCTCGAGAATTTGGGTCCGCTCGACGGATCGAATAGCCGCACGACGTTCATCTGTAAAAATAAGAAAGTTGGCAACCTGCGCAATGACGAGGGCGCTGAGAAGCAGGCCAATCATCTGGCTTGTCAGCCGTTGCGGCCACAAACGTCGGAAAAAGTGAAGGATCGGTTTCATTGGAAGGTGACATCGGCCGTGAATGTGTATCCGCCGCCCCATACCGTCTTGATCAAGACTGGCGATTTGGGGTCTATTTCAATTTTTTTTCGCAACCGGCTGACCTGATTGTCGATACTGCGATCAAAGACATCGGCCGTGCGATGACGGGTCAGATCCAGCAATTGATCCCGTGTTAACACCATGTGCGGATGATTCAGAAACACCGTCAGCAAGACGAATTCACCGGTGCTGAGCGGAATGGCCACGCCATCTTCCCCTATGAGCTCTCGTTGCGAAACGTGTAGGACCCATCTGTCAAATCGGATGGTTTTTTCCGCAATCCGCCGTTCCTTCCACGGCAAACTGTTCGCACGCCGGAGCACGGATTTGATTCGTGCCAACAATTCGCGGGGATTAAAGGGTTTCACCACATAATCATCCGCGCCCATTTCCAACCCGATCACGCGATCCATTTCTTCCGACATGGCGGTGAGCAAAATTATGGGAATGTCCTTTGTTTCCCGTAAATGACGGCAGAGAGAGAGACCATCTTCTCCCGGCATCATGATGTCCAGGACCACCAGGTCGATGGCGCTGTTTTCGAGAATTTTCCGGGCTTCCGCCGCGCTTCCGGCCGAGCTCAGCCGGAAGCCTTTTTGCGTGAGATAGGTTGTCAGCGGATTGCGGATATCCGGCTGATCATCCACGACGAGTACATGTGGTAAGGAATCCATGTGCCTCCTGGAGCTTTCCTTCTTCATTATTATGGCGCCGGCACCGAAAGTGTGGAAAAGAAAATTGTATCAAAGTTTGTCAGAATGGAATTCTGGCAGGTTTTATTACAAAAAAGAAGGATTTGGAAAAATTTCCGGCAAATATCTTGGGTATACTGACCGAACAGAGCATCACAGA
>WHTE01000005.1 GCA_009377845.1 Nitrospirales bacterium
CGCGAACCGACGCATCCGTATCCAGTAATCCCCGGATCTTCGTGTGGTACTTGATCCGGCCGAACCCTTCACTCGACACTGACCGAATGAAGTTAAACCACTTGGGAATCCAGCCCCGATTCAGCATCACCCGCTTGGCAATCATCGGCCAGGAAAACGCATGCCGGGACAGATCCACGACATGATCATAAAATTCCGGCCAGGCATAATACTTGGGTCGCACATTCATCGCGTGATTGTTATCCAGGAAATGAAAGGGAAAGGGCAGCACCCGTCCGTCCCGTTGTAATTCCCGATTGAAGGGGGCCGCCTGCCCGAACGCCGTAAGCAGGGAAAAGGCCGGGAAGGCTCCGGGAGCCAAATCACAAAATTGTTTGGTCAGGTCAAAGGGTTCAGATCCCTGATCGGAATCCAACCCCAACACAAAATTGACCTGGACATAGGGGATATAGCGGAGGATCAAATTGATATGATCCGCCACCTGCTTCACTTTGTCTTGTCCCGTATGGCGGCCGGTCCGTGATTTATCTCCCATGTCATACCACGACTCAATCCCCGGCAGAATCGCCTTGAATCCATTTTGTTTTAACCGTTTGAGATGAGGTTCGGCCAGGAGGGACAGGGTACTCTCTGCAATGAAGTCGATGCTGTCTGGAGGGATCGCCGTTTCAATGGCATTCATATATTCCTGAAACCGCACGCCGAAATTCGGGTCGTGCCAGGCTACAATCGGTCGTTTCAACTTTGTCCGCAGAAATTTCAAATCCTCGCTGATCTGATCGAACGATAGGGGCTGATAGTCGACAGTGGCGTCCACACAAAACCCGCAGGTATAGGGACACCCCATGCTGCCGATCATGGGCACCACTTTAAAAGACGTGGGAGCCTTGGCGATGGTGGGCACAATAAACTTCCATCGTTCCTTCACCCCTGGCAATTCGGGCGGCTGTCGAGCTGCGGTGAGCTGGACCCCCAACGGCCTATGCGGTGAGCAATCCGCCAGAATATCGTGAATCAGGGTTTTATCGGTAAATCCCACCACATAGTCGAAATACCGGGCGGCATCCTGCGGATAGCTCCGCGCATGAGGGCCGCCTAACACCGTCACCGCCCCGCGAGATCGAAACATACTACTAATGGCATAGGCTGTCAGCGCCGATCGGGTAAAGGCCCCGATGAACACGATATCTGTCTCGTCCAGCAACTCCCGCTGAAGATCTTCTCGACCGGTGTAGCAGGTAAAGCGCACCTGATGGCCCAATTCCTCACACCACACTCCGACGACCTGCGGCATAATGCTCGCCAGATTTTGATTCATCACGCGGGCATAGAGGGAATCCGTGGGACCTTTGGTGACAAGATCCAAAATGGTCACCCGACGTGGGCGCATAGACAACCTCCTAAATTGAATAACCAGGAAATCTTGGGAGAGGGGGAAAGAGGAGTCTCCAGAAGCTTAGACGGAAATCCGACATGAGGTCAAGGAATGCCAGTTGCATTAAGACCGATCTTCCTGTACCGTTTTGAGTGAATCGACCGTCTCGATAGGATCCAAGCCATCCTCCGGCTGTTCTGGCCGGTGTCGTAGCCCAAATCTCCTCAGACCGGCCTCGATACACAACCTCAGCATTGAACAATGTGGTTCATGCTGCGTCCGGTTGTGCCCAACAAAGGAACTGACTGTCATGCCGAATCAAAAACGACGAAGAGACCTTCGCAACGTCGCCATCATCGCTCACGTCGATCATGGCAAAACCACCTTGGTCGATGCCCTGCTGAGACAAACTGGCGCGCATGTGTTCAAGGAAGGCGAAGCCGTCATTATGGATTCGAATCCCTTGGAAAAAGAACGCGGCATTACCATTTTTTCAAAGAATGCCTCGCTGCTTTATAAAGATACGCGCATCAACCTGGTGGATACCCCCGGCCATGCTGACTTTGGCAGTGAGGTCGAGCGAATCCTGCGAATGGTGGATGGCGTGTTATTGCTCGTGGACGCCATTGATGGCCCGATGCCTCAAACCAAATTCGTCCTTAAAAAATCGTTGGAATTGCACCTCAAGCCCATCGTGGTCATAAACAAGATCGATCGCCCCAACGCCCGGCCTGAGGAAATCGTCAATCAAACCTTTGATTTATTTTGTGAACTCAACGCGACCGACGAACAATTGGATTTCCCCATTGTGTACGCATCCGGCAAAGAAGGACGGTCCACACTGGACCTCATGGATCCCGCAGTCGATATGAAGCCCTTATTGGACACCATCATCCATCGGGTTTTGCCGCCAGTGGCTGATCCTGAGCAACCGTTTCAAATGCTCGTCACCATGTTGGAATATGACTCCTATATCGGTCGTATTGCCGTGGGACGAATTGTCCATGGCATGATTCAAGTCGGAAACCCCATCGTGGCCGTGAAGCGCGATGGCTCCATTGCTCGAGGAAAGGTGACAAAACTGTTGGCCTATCAAGGACTCGTCCGTGTCGAGAGCGAATCCGCTCAAGCCGGAGACATTATCTCCCTGGCAGGGGTTCAAGACGTTCGGGTGGGAGAAACCCTCGCCTCCCCCCAAAACCCGACAGCCTTACCGACCGTCAACGTGGATGAACCCACGATTTCCATGAACTTCTCTCACAACACCAGTCCCTTGGCCGGAAAAGACGGGGGACGTTTTCTTACATCGCGACACATTCGGGAACGTCTGGCTCACGAAGCCATGATGAATGTGGGCATCAAAGTGGAGGAGATCGACGGAGGCGAGCGATTTAAAGTCTCCGGACGAGGCGAACTCCATTTGTCCATTTTAATCGAGACCATGCGCCGGGAAGGGTTTGAAGTGGAAGTGTCCCCGCCCAAAGTCATTTTCAAAGAAATCGATGGTGAACTTCTGGAACCAGTCGAGCTCGTGATCGTTGAGGTGGATCCAGGCTATCAGGGCTCGGTTATCGAAGCGCTCGGCGGGCGGAAAGCCGAAATGAAAAATCTGCTTATCAGCGCCGTCGGCACGGTTCGCATGGAATTCCACATTGCCTCCCGGGCCCTCTTAGGCTTTCGCAGTGAATTATTACGGATGACCAGAGGAACCGGCGTGATGTCGCAAACGTTTCACGAATACCAGCCCTTCAAAGGAGAGATTCCTCATCGTACGGCCGGGGTGCTGATTTCTCACGGCCCCGGACAGGCTGTGGCTTATGGCCTGTGGGGCCTCCAGGACCGCGGAGAAATTTTCCTGCACCCCGGAGCGGACCTCTATGAAGGCATGATTGTCGGTATTAATAATAAAGGGAACGATCTGGTGGTGAATGCCATTCGGGAGAAAAAACTGACGAATATCCGTGCGGCTAGCTCTGATGAAGCCATTCACCTGATTCCGCCACAGGACATGACGTTGGAGTTTGCCCTGGAATTTATCGAAGACGACGAACTAGTCGAAGTCACACCAAAAAGCATTCGCCTTCGCAAACGCTATCTCACCGACAACGAACGCCGCGCCGCCCGAAACCAGGCCAAGAAGGCCCAGTAACCGGCGGCCTCTTCCACTTTTTGCCCTGAAATGGAGCGTTGAAAAAGGCCGCCGTGCCTGCACCGGAGCTCCCGGCCTTCGTAGCCGAAGCTACTTCGGCGGAGTAGGCTCGGCAGGCAGGCCAGCGGCGTTCCCTGCCTTCGCGGGAGCGGCTTCGCGTCTACGCGCTGAAGCGCTTCGCCGCGCAAGCGTGCAGGCAGGTCGCCCCTTGACCGTGCTCACGGACTCCTTCGTACGCTCCGCCCGTCCAAGTGGCTGCGGCCTTCCCTTCGAGCGGCCTCAGGACAGGACTGGACGCGCCTTTTTGAACACTCCCGTATGCTTTTTGCTTGGCTCTCGGTGACCCACATACGGATCAGAAGGCAACCTATTTTAATGATTCCACTGCCCTGAAATATTTTTTCCTCTTTCCCTCTCATTCGACAAAGCCTTACCCCGACTCTTTGAAATTTTGTTCAAGAAGGACTCACTCAACCTCATCCTGTGACCCGATCGGTTTTTCTCAGAATGGCGGCATGGTGGGCCCGGAATGCCTGTGTCGGCCTTTGCGCCGAAAAATTCTTTACCTGTCAGGCGTTTTCCGCCCATTAAGTACTTTCCTCTTTCTTTGTTTTTACGTATAATTCAGGTCCTACCGTCGAGCCGGGAAAAAGCCTTTCCGAAAGGCTCATCACCAGGCAGAGATCCATCCCATTGTGGAGCAGGCATGAACAATCTTTTTTTTAAAGGGCATGGTTTGGGGAATGACTATATTGCCCTCGACCCTTCCAAACTTTCCTTTCGATTAACTCCCCGCACCATCCGGGCCCTCTGCAATCGACATTGGGGAGTGGGGAGTGACGGCATTCTGGCACTCAGTCCTTCAAAAAAGGCTGATTTTGGTTTACGTATTTACAATCCTGACGGGAGCGAAGCAGAAAAATCAGGTAATGGACTGCGGATTTTCGGCTGCTATCTGTACCACACCAAGCTCACGAAGAAACAACAATTTACGGTGGAAACCAAAGGAGGCCTGGTCGAGGTCCATTTGGAACTGAATGGCCATGGATACGTGAATGGAGCCACGGTCGACATGGGGCGTGCGTCATTTCAACCCATTGCCCTTCCCTGTACCTTACGCGTGCCTGAATTGATCCAACAACCGGTCAAGGCGGCCGGTCAATCCCTCCGGTTTACCGGAGTCAGCGTCGGAAATCCCCATTGCGTGGTGTATAAAAAGCGGGACGAACACTGGACCAGGCAGGAGCTTCTGCAAATCGGTCCCGAACTGGAAAATCACATTATTTTCCCGAAACGGACCAATGTCCAATTGGCCGTCCCCGCCGGGCCTCGGGCCATTTCTATTTTGATTTGGGAACGAGGTGCGGGAGAAACACAGGCCTCGGGGTCCTCCGCCTGTGCGGCAGCTTGTGCAGGAGTACGATTAGGGTTAGTCAAAAGCCCAGTTCGGGTGAAAGCCCCCGGAGGGACACTGGATATTACCGTCGACCCTCAATACAACATCACGATGAAAGGGCCCGTCCTTGAAGTGGCCCGAGGGGAAATCAGTCAAGCCTTCATTCACGGCTTGCGCCAGGCAGTTGCGACTCACCCGCCCTCATAACTGTACTCTAGGTTGGCCTGCCGCGTTTGGGGTCACCCTCCAAATCCTCGCAGATAGGCCAGGACATCCTGTATGTGCTGGTCGGATAACTCCCCCTTCCAGGATGGCATGGAGGTTCCCGGCTTTCCGTCTCGAATAATCGTTAACAATTCTTTCTCTGATTTTTTCTGCACCATCTCAGTCGTTAAGTCAGCAGGCCGTGGCGTGAGACTGTCCGCCACCGGGCCATCACCTTGACCTTTGGTCCCGTGACAATTCAGACAATTGGTCCTATACACACTTGCCCCCCTCTCGGCATTGCCTGTGGGATCGGCATTGTCTGTTGGGCCATCCGCCAACACCAGGCCCCCATGCAACATGGCAAACACCACCACCACACCCGCTTGAACACGAATTCTCACAGATCTGCCTTTCAGTCCGGTTTATTCTGGTAATTTCGGAAACTCAAACGGAATCGGTTCGCCGGTCAACGACTTTAAAAAGGCAATCAGATCATTTTTTTCTTGCGGGGCCAATCCTAGAGGCTTGATGCGCGTATCCAAATTCGGGTTGGCATTTCCTCCTTTATCATAAAAGTCGACGACTTCCTCCAATGTTTTAAAGGCTCCGTCATGCATGTACGGGGCGGTTTCAATGATGCTTCGGAGCGTCGGCGTCTTGAATGCACCCTTATCGACGTCCTTCCGCGTCACCTCATACCGGCCTAAGTCTTCTTTCATCGGTCCCACTTGAGGCACACCGGTGTTATGGAATTGATTATCGGTAAAATTTGAGTCGTGGTGGCACAGAATGCACCGGCCTTTTCCTTTAAACACCGCCATCCCGCGTTGCGCGTCTTCACCCATCGCTTGTGGATCACCTAACACAAATTTGTCGAAGGCTGAATTGGTGGAGATGATCGTCCGTTCAAAGGCGGCAATCGCGTCCGCAATCCCTTGGATATTCACGCTCGTTCCCAAGGCGGCTTGAAATTGCTCACGATAGCCTTTGATCTTGTCGAGTTTCTTGACCACGTTTTCATGGGTCTCCGCCATTTCAATAGGATTGTGAATCGGGGCGATGGCTTGCTCCTCCAACGACCCGGCTCGCCCGTCCCAAAACTGGAAGGGATTAAAGGCGGTGTTATACACCGTTGGCGCCTGACGACCTCCCCGCTGTCCGCCCACACCCACCGAGGTTTGGTTGGGATCGGCAAATCCAACGACCGGGTTATGACAAAATGCACAGGAAATCGCATTGTTTTTGGACAACCGTCCATCAAAATAGAGCTGCTTGCCCAATGAAACTTTGGCGGCATAATTTAAATTGGTGGCCGGCGTGGGCACTGCCGTCGGAAGAGGGCCAATATCGGGAACCGTATGACCATCCACTGTCAACATGCTTGTTTTGGATTCAAGCCCCGGCTCACTTCCCGTCCCAGTTGAAGCCATCATGAACAGACCCATCATTCCACAAACCAATGCGCCAACTTTTCTCTTGATGCCTGTGCTCATTCCTTCATCTCCTCCTGATTTGGTTTGTCGTATTCAAGACATCCGGCTAAGACAACAACGATCCCATATCACTGACAATGAGAATCTTTACTTTGAATAATTCAGTGTACCGCGAATGTCACTTCAATGGTAAGACCATTCACCCAAATGTGAAAGAGGTGCTCCTCCGTGGTCTTTTCAGGTAAGTTCCTTACCCGACATTGAAGCTTTGTTTACTTATTCAGAAACCATGATTCACACTCTCACCTTCGCCTAATCCCGCATGAAGAGCCAATCGTATCCCATTGACGCCGTTATTCCCAGGTTACAACAGACACTGAGGCAACACCGCATCGTGCTCCTCACCGCACAGCCGGGCGCCGGCAAAACGACACAGATCCCGCTGGCCCTTCTCCAAGAACCGTGGCTGATTCCCAAGACCATTATCATGCTGGAGCCTCGCCGGTTGGCGGCGCGCGCGGCGGCACGCCGCATGTCCGACCTCCTGGGTGAAGCCATCGGCACCACCGTTGGATACCGGACACGGTTGGACACCAAAATCGGCCCGAACACGAAACTAGAAGTGGTGACCGAAGGCATTCTCACGAGGGTGCTTCAACACGATCCGTCTTTACAGAAGTATGGCTTGGTCATCTTTGATGAATTTCATGAACGTAGCCTGCAAGCCGATCTGGGTCTGGCCTTATGCCTGGAAACTCAAAAAGTGTTTCGAGAAGATCTTCGGCTCTTGATCATGTCGGCCACGCTGGACACTACGGCCATTTGTCAGCACTTGACACAGCCTCCCATCATCACCTGCGAGGGAAACATGTTTCCGGTCGAAACCCGCTATGTCGGGAAACCGGAGCGAAAAGATTTCGCTCCGCAAGTGGCACAAACTATTCTTCGTCTGCTGAAGACCGACCAGGGCAACCTCCTGGTCTTTCTTCCGGGAGCCGGAGAAATCCGGCGAGTGGAGGGGCTCTTGGCGGACCTTCCGCTTGGCCCGCACACGCTGATCGCTCCGCTGTATGGTGATCTATCCGCCCAGGCCCAGGACCAGGCCATTCTGCCGCCACCTGCCGGATGGCGCAAAGTCGTCTTATCCACCAACATTGCCGAAACCAGTCTGACCATCGAAGGCATTCGTCTCGTCGTCGATACCGGTCTCATGCGTGTGCCACGCTTTGATCCGCGCAGCGGCATGAGCCGGCTGACCACCATCCAGGTCTCACAACAATCGGCCGAACAACGTCGCGGTCGAGCCGGACGTCTGGAACCCGGCCTGTGCGTGCGATTCTGGTCCGAGGCCGAGCAGCGTACCTTCACGCCGCGCACCACACCGGAAATTCTGGACGCCGACCTGACCTCTCTTGCCTTGGAATTGGCCCAATGGGGAATTCGCAATCCGCAGGAATTGCTCTGGCTGGATCCTCCTCCTTCGGGGGCCATGGCTCAGGCGCGACAGCTCCTTCTATCCCTTGGCGCATTAGATGCCCAAGGTCACATCACCGATCACGGCCAATGCATGGCGAACCTCCCCATGCACCCGCGGCTCGCGCATATGGTCCTCAAGGGGCAGGCGTTGGGATTGGGAGCCTTGGCGTGTGATCTCGCCGCAGCCTTAAGCGAACGGGACCTGTTCAAGGGATCGATTGCACGAGAGCATGCCGATCTTCGCATCCGGTTCGATGTTCTTTATGGAGGGTCCCATGGACAGAGAGACAAAGAATCTCCGGATAAGAGAACCATCCAACGCATTCGCCAAGCCTCTCAGGCCTGGCAACGGGCGCTTCGCATCACCACTCCTCCGCATCTCCCCAAACAGCAGATCGATCGGATGAGCGTGCTCCTGGCCCTGGCCTATCCCGACCGGATTGCCCAACGACAATCGGATGAGGCCGGACGATATCGGCTGACCAATGGACTGAGCGCAAGATTCCATCACCCCGATCCGTTAGGGCATGAAGAATGGTTAGTCATTGCAGACCTTCACGGTGCACCCTCGACGGCACGCATCTCTATGGCCGCCCCGATTACACATGAGGATCTGGTCACCCATTGCGCCGATCTCATACAGTCAACGGAGTCGGTGACGTGGGATGAATCGGCGCAAGCCGTCATGGCTCGTCGCCAACGCCGACTGGGAGAACTCATTCTTGAAGAAAGCCGCCTCCCCGATCCGGATCCTGAATTGGTGTTGACCGCGCTGCTCGAAGGCCTTCGAAACAAGGGCCTATCCTGTTTGCCCTGGACTCCTGCTCTCAGAAACTGGCAGGCGCGGGTCCAATTCCTCCGCCACGTCACAGGACCGGAGTCCGCCTGGCCGGATGTCTCGGACGACACACTCCTTCATACACTGGACCAGTGGCTTGCCCCCTATCTCACCAATCTCTCCAGCCTCAATCAACTGAAACGAATCGATCTGGCATGGCCGCTTCAGGCACTTCTCTCTCCGAAACAACGACGCGCAATCGACACACTGGCGCCCACCCATCTCACAATGCCGACGGGATCGCACATTCCCTTGGAGTATCAGTTGGGAGAGATTCCGGTTTTGGCTGTCCGTCTTCAAGAGTTATTTGGACAATGCGACACGCCCCGCCTGGTGAACGGCAGAGTCCCCGTCCTCATTCATCTGCTCTCTCCGGCCAGACGCCCCGTCCAGGTCACCCAGGACCTCACCAGTTTTTGGGCCACCGGCTACCAAGCGGTCAAAAAAGAATTAAAAGGCCGGTATCCGAAACACTCTTGGCCCGACGATCCCCTTCAAGCCCCACCCACCCGCGGCATCAAAAAACGATAGTTCCTTTTTGTATGTCTCCAGCCAATATACTTGACTTACCGTAGGTTTGAAAATTGATGTACTTCCACTCATTAAAATCTTACACAAACTTTTGCAAGGTATACGGACTCAACATTCCTAATGGCTTAATTCAAAAGTTAACAAAAAAAATCAATGAGGTATTAAATTCAAATTTTTTGAGCCTCTTACATAGCCCTCCCAGACAATCCTATCCAAGAAATATTTTGACCACGTTCGAAAACGCTACCAAGCCGTTGGTAGCGTTTTCGAGTGAGGATATTTCTCAAGGAGAAAATTTTTCATAGTGTATCAGCGGCCTTTTTCGGTGCCAGGCATTTAGAAGTCATGAAACTTCAACTATATTACAACCTTGGGGAAGCTAGATGAGGTTGATCACAAATTCCTTTGATAAATTCCATCGGTTCCTTCTGTTCCTATTGCATTTATTATGCAGAATTTTTAAGGTATATACTCCCCAATGTTTATTGCCAATCGTCTTTTTGTTTTCGACCAAGGAGCCCGCCTCATGAATCCGAAATTTCTTTCTTATGTTTTGATCGTGACGAGTTGGATCATGGGCAGTTTTCTTCTAGGATGTTCCAGCGTCGAACTGACAAAGGTTCCGAAGAAGCCCCTTCCCGCCCAGCACCCTCAATTGTCCGAATTACCATTGGAATTGCCGCCCGAGAGAGGCCCGCGGCGCCCCGTCGACGTCATCTCTCCCACCACTCTATCTGGTCCGGGACCGGAGATTATCATTGTGGAGATAGACCAAGCGCCCTTACGCACCACAGCCGAACAAGACGCGGCAGTGAAGCAACAATTGGGAGACCGGTTTGCCTTTATCGGTACGGAAGAAGTCCCTGCAGACCAGTGTCTGGTGACTGTGCCCTCAGATAATCCACCCGCTCCGCGTGCGATGGCACGATCAGCTGCTCCAGGGGCCTCCAGATATCGGCTGACATATTACAGTTACACCCAAAATGTAGCCGTGCATGTCTGCCTGAAAGATCATCGGGTCTTCTCGGTGCAGGCGGATCCTCGTGAAGGATATCAGCCGGAAGAAGGTGAAGAAGAAATCACCGCTGCCATCAATCTGGCGAGAACCGATAAAGGGATTGCCCGTGAGGTTCAGAATCTGCACGGGCATGCCATTCTCACCTCACCGGAGGAATACCGGTATTTTTGGGTGAGCGACGAAGCGGGATTTGGCGACCGCGTGTTTTGGGTGACATTTTCTGAGATGCCGGAGAGTCTGGCTCTGTATTTTGCCAGGGTGGACCTCACCTCTCAGACGGTCCTGGATGCAGGGAAGGAGGCTGGCCCTCAATGACGATTCCCAACCAAGGAGCGCGTCATATGACATCCCTTCGATATTTCATCGCCGGTGTCGCCTTAGCCAGTATGCTGGTCGCCAACCCTGCTTGGGCCGATTGGGAATCCAAACCTTTTACCTGGGGACCGTGGAATTTACAAATCGAGATGAAGGATGCGGCAGGCCTGGGGCTACAAAATGTGTCCTATCAAGGCAACCAGGTGTTGGGCAAAGCCGATTTACCGGTGATTCGGGTGAAGTATGTCCGGGAGTGGCCGGCCTGGCATCCGTTTAGTTGGTTCGGGATCGGGCGATCCAGTGGACGGTGTGGACCATTCGAGGACCGGATCAGCCCGAAACGGCTTATTAAAAACCCCAATTGCGATGGGGAAAAACTCTGTCAGGCCGAGCATACGATTCAAGGCGTCAAGTGGTTGGAATTAGGGGTCTACGCCAAAATCGGTCAATACCATCTGTATCAAGCCTGGTATCTGAGCGAAGATGGGCGTCTATATCCAAGTGTTCAGAGCTGGAATCTCTCCTGTAATACCGACCACGACCACCATGCTTACTGGCGGCTGGATTTTGATATTGGCGGGCCCGACCAGGATCAGGTCTTTGTACTCAATCGGAATTCTTCGAAGGACAATGGTTGGGGACCAGGGTGGCGAAAATATCTGGCGGAGGAGGAGGATGACAAGAAGCCTGCAAAGAACAGCCAGGATCGCGTCTGGTTTGTGCGCGATTACTCCACTGGTCAGGGTGTCTGGATTATTCCCGGCCCCTTTGATGGCAAATCGGGAAAGTTTTCGGATCGCGATGTCTCGATTCGCAAATATTACCGTGATGAAGATACCGGCTGGCCATTCGGTGCCCAAGGCGATTTGGAATTCCACAGTGATGAAAGCGTCCAGGAAACCAATGTGGTCTTTTGGTATGTGGCCCATCTTCCTCATAAGGCGGCGGAAGGGGACCGGCCAATGCGCTATTGGATGGGGCCACTCCTCCAGATTCACCAGGGAACCCCATAGCAACTCGAGGGATTCTTCCCTCAACAAGGTTCGTATTCTCAACCTCTTCGGGGGGACGCTCAGAGCAGGTTTCATGCAGAATCTGACCAATCCCTTGTTTAAGCTTCAAGCACAAAACCTTCGTTGTCACTCAGGCGGGCACAAAAGGTGCGGACGCACTCCGTTCCTCGAGCTCTCGGATCAACGCATTCTCCAAGAAGTAAACCGATGGCACGCCGTCTGAGACCGCACAGCATTCCCATTCGACTCAACACCACTGAACTTTCCCGCATCCGCCTCACAATCTTTACCTGCACGAGAAGCTCTTTTCTTGGTATCAAAGAAAGGACATCCCCTCGCATCTTTGGCCTTTCTGCATCATGTCATCGCCTTTTTCAGGAAGGGTTTGGTATGGTGAATGGATTATAAAGAACAGCTTCGACAATCAGATTTACCCATTTCGCTTCATCCCTCTATCCTCAGGAAGGAACATTGAGACATGAAACGGTATTCAGGCACTCGACGCACACGAATCTGTCCACTGATCGCGTTTTCCTCCATCGTCCTGTCGTGTGCGCTGGGTTATGCGGAACAATCCATTGACGGCTTCCGCGATTTGAAGTTCGGGATGATGGAACAAGAAGTTTCAGCATTACCGGCCTGCCACAGTTCTACAGAATGTGTCTATGAACTCACCGATAAAAATCGATACCTGAAATTGACCTATTTGCCGGAACCAGTCCCCGGCGCTGCTGAATCCGCCGGAACCTCTCCGACCCCCAGGCTGGCACAAATTACCATCGATATGGGTCAATACACCGATGAATGGCATCAGCAGTTGCAGGTCATCCTGGGAGAGAGTTATCGCCTCACACACGATCTTACCGAAGCGACCATGCAATCGTTTCTTGCCAACCAACAAGACGAGCTGAATGCGGGGTATGAAGATGGGCAGGTGTTACTGAAGGTCGTGCGCCGCCCGTTCGGGAACATGACTTTGAAGGTGGTGTATCAAAATGCCGCCCTTGCCGCGGATTTCATTCAACACCTGCAAGCCGTGGCCTCATCCCCAAAATAAGATTCTCGGTGCCAGACCAGTCACGGCATAACTCCGCGGACACATGAACTGTTTATCCACACACCCTTGCCCCCTTGATGAGGAGTCGTTACGAAGCTTCTCTGGGCACAGAATACGAAATGGGGACCAGCAAACGAGGTTGTAAGGTCTCCTCCCTTAAGAACAAGGAAAGCGGCAGCGTCACCACCCCCGCCTTCCGTTGCTGGTGCATCAGTTGTCGCCAACACCGGCGGCACAGATCATGATCCTTCATCGAGACCGCACGTCCCAGTTTGCTGGAATGAGGGTTCCGTTTTGGGGAAACAAAGACCTTCACCTCGCTTCCACATTTCGCACAATGGTTGACTCCGGTCGCACTGCCCCTTGCCACCCTGTGCGTCACCACCCCAAAGCCATCAGCGGCGTTTTTTCGTTTTGGATTCCATGCCTGTTCATGTGGAACAACTGATTCCGGCATATCCCATCTAAGCATTCGTCTCATGGCATCCCTCCTTGAAAAGAATGGTACCTGGCAATTATCTGCTTAACCGAGCAAGGGATATGCCTGGGACAGAGAAGAACGGCATATTAGGAGATAAGGGCTTATGGGAACAAAGAAAATTGCTCGAAGGGCCCGAAGAGTAGGATTAAGAAGATAGGCAAGTTGTGCGGTGTACGGGCATATCTTTCCCGTGTGATTTCTCTGAAATTTTGACAGCTGTTGGAACCTTTGACAGGCAGCAATGGCACCCTCAAGTCCATCGTCCCCCCCATGGCTTCTTCAGTGTTTGAAGTGTGGATAGACCAGTACGTCCCAAGGAATCTTTCTATGCAGCCATATGTCTCTGTTCCTGACAACCGCCAAATGCTCAAAAACTCGCAATCAGACCGGAACCCTCTCCGGTGCGGATTCATTCAAAATCAGCCAATAGAGCCCCAGGTTTTGAACCGCTTGGGTAAACTCTTGAAAGTCCACTGGCTTTCGAACATAGCTATTGGCTCCTAATTGATAGCTCTTCACGATATCCTGCTCTTCCTTGGACGAGGTGAGGACTACCACTGGCAGGAACTTCGTCCGATCGTCAGCTCGCAGCCGTCGTAACACTTCCAGCCCATCGATCTTGGGGAGCTTGAGGTCCAACAAAATAATTTGAGGCATATGGCTCATATCACGACCGGCATGGGCTCCGGTTCCGAATAAATATTCCAACGCCTCGACACCGTCTCGCGCCACCACGACTTCATTTTTAATATTGTTTTTCTTGAGCGCCCGCATTGTCAGCTCTTCATCGTCGGGATGATCTTCCACTAACAGAATCACTTTGTTGGTCATAGTATCCTCCTTGGTTTGCCTTACAACGTAAAATGAAAGGTTGCGCCTTTGCCCACCGCTCCCTCTGCCCAAATTTGCCCGCCATGCCGTTGAATAATACGATGCACCGTCGCCAGTCCCACCCCCACACCCGGGTATTCCGTATAAGCATGAAGCCGTTGAAAGGCGCCGAAGAGTTTATGTACATATGTCATATCAAAACCCGCCCCATTGTCTGTGACAAAATACGCCGACTGTCCTTTGTATTGCCCATGACCGAATTCAATGCGAGGGTGGGCTTGTTGCCGGGTAAACTTCCACGCGTTGCCTAATAAATTTTCTAATACCGCTCGCAGCAATTGCGGGTCAGCGGTGGCGAACACGTTATTGGCCACGAGACATTCCACCTGCCGATCCGGTTCCATTTTTTGAAAGTCGTCAAGAACGGCCCGGACCACGGCACTCATATCAAAGGTCTGGGTATGAATTTCAGCTCGAGTCAACCGTGCCAGATTGAGCATGGCATCAATGAGCTGGGACATTCGCTGACTGGATGCCCGCACCCGGCGCAAATAACTTCGCCCTGACTCATCAAGTTTTTCATCATAGTCTTCCAGCACCGCCTGGCTAAATCCATCGATCCCGCGCAACGGGGCGCGTAAATCATGCGAGACCGAATAACTAAAGGCTTCAAGTTCTTTATTACTGGCCTCGAGTTGTGCCGAGCGCTGGACGAGCTGGGAATTGAGTTTGCGTATATCGTCCTCCGCCCGCTTCCGCTCCGCCACTTCCCGAATGAGCTCCGCATTCGACGCGGCCAACTTTCCTGTTCGCTCCTGCACGCGCTTTTCCAGAGTATCTTTCGCCTGACGAAGGGTCTCTTCAGCCCACTGGCGCTCATGAATTTCCAATTCCAAGTGTTTATTGGCGTCTTGCAGCGCGCCGGTTCGTTCTCGTACCTGATCTTCCAACTCGCTCGCGACCCGTCCAAGTTTTAACACGACTAACCCGAAACCTCCCATCCATAAAAAGACCAGCATTCCCATCAATCCATAGGTCTCCTGCCAATTCATGCCCACCACCGTCTCTAACGAATCAACGGGATAGACGACCTCCAACATGCCGCCCACTTGCCCGATCCGCCAATCACGCTTTGGACTGTCGGGATGTCCGTTATGACATTCCACGCATGCTCCCTGCATCCGATCGGCCTTCGCGAAACGGAGGGACTCACGCCCCTCGACTTGTTCAAGCCGATAAAACGGCTCATCAGGATGTTCCGTGAAAAATTCCCAGGCCTCTTGCTGAAAGGCATCGATGAGTCCGCCTGAATCTCCACCTTGGGAAAACGGATACGGACTCAGCAACCGCAATTGTTCGCCGGGTCGTCCTCCGACCAACCGCCTGCCCATATTCCGGCTTAAGGTCTCAGGTAGAGGAATTTTCCCTTGATGGTCTCGATACCCTGCCGAGGCTTCGATTCCCTGGTCATGAAGCCGTTGAACCACTTCCACGGTGTACCATGTCCGCATTTCATTCAGCGCTCTGATATAAATATCGGCTCCCCGAAAGGCCATGGCCGTCACCATTTGGGTTTTCAAATGGGAAATATGGAAATAAATCACGATTAAACAGAGTCCAAATAGCACGGTTAACACCAAAATCGTGTGTTTGTGGAGGATTTCCAGACCACCAAGGACCCTATTCACAAACTTTCGCCACAGTCCCAAGACCTGCAACGGCAGTGCTTTACGAAGAGTTAACTCTGATACCGGCATAGGTCCTTACAATTTCCGATTAAGTCCGTTCATACCCATCCGTCTTCGAGGGAAGTCCTCTGACATACGCTATCGGATCATTACCCACAAAATTGAGCCATCGCTCTCAAGCGAGAACCATCCCCAAACGCACTGAAAATATCGGTGGAGGACATTCCTATTTCTTCGCATGGAACTGCAGGGTCGGCTCAAGTCATCCTGGACCGATTCACCGGACGATCACAATGTTGTGAGGTTGCGGACATGAGCACTCAGAAAGAGGCGCAAGGGGCCATCAATGGCCTCTATGGCACCGACGTGGGTGGACGAGTTTTTGTGGTGGGTGCTCTTCAATCGGCATTCACCGTCACGATTGACGCACAGTCATTGTGCGGAACATTTTCCCCAAGCTGTCTCGTCCAATTACACGGGAGCTTGATTTTGTGCGGCAACGGCCATAAAGGCTTCTTCCGACTCTGATAAGCTGCCGGAACTGGTGTCTTCAGCCGTCGTAGTCTCCAGCTCCTGGTCTTCCTCATACGTTTGCCGCACTTCAAGAATTTCAATATCTAATTGGGCATCCGGGTACAATCTTCGCAAATCCCACTCCGTAATCCACCCGCGAACATACTCTCGCATCCGTGTGCTGGATAATTTTTCTACGGCAGAAACGGGCGGCGGCGTCCAACTATACGCCGATCCATGAAGCGAGCGGAGCCGCTCATATAAGGCATCCACCATAGACTCATAAGGACGAACCAGTGGTTCACTTTCCTGTTCAATCAGTCGGAGACCCTGGACAGCATGTAACGCCTGGGCATAGGCTTCATCCGCCCCACCTTCCTGACATAACAGCTCAATTTTCCGGGAATCCTGTTTTGCCTCCAGAACCACACTTTGAAAATCATCCGTCAATGCCACAATGGCCCCAATCGCCGGACAGGCATATTCGGCTAACACCCCCATCCACCGCGCCACTTCCATATAGGATTTGGTCCGTTGTTTAAACGAATAACGGCCGATAATTTCAGCCTCGTCAATGAGCAAGATCCAGCCTTTGTAGCCCGCGGCCACCATCAGCCGCGAGACAAATTGGAACCGATGCAAGGCCAGTTCCTGATTGGTTAGTTTGTTGAACGTATAAGGAGCCTCGGGAGGACACCCCTGAAGATATTTATTGAGTTGACTATTACTCAATGGGTCTCCTGCCCAATACCGGATCATGCGATGACTCAGCTCAGGATCATTGATCATCCGCTCATAGAGATATAGGGTCGCGGCAAATCGGGAATCGCATCCTTGGCCATCCCGATGCGCCCAATCATACAAATCGGCATAGTGAGGGCTCTGAAAATTCAGGTCACCGGATATTTCCGTAAGGGCATCCCCATGCTTTCCTGGAACAATGGCATGAGTGATGGCAGCACGAAAAAGGGTCACAACATTGTAGAGGGGCGTTTCCTTACTGATCACAATAGGACTACAGACAAAGTTATTCTCTAGCGCCACCTGTTGCAGTGCTTGAAGAAGATGGGACTTCCCGCTTCCAAATCCTCCTTCAATCACGAGACCTTTGGTGGACGTGTTATGAGGAATGTGTGCTTCCATTTGTTGAAGCATCCGTCTGAATTTTCCTTCCAAATCCGGTTGGTGACTTCCAAACACCTGCACCACATCACGATTAGGCACCCCGGATCGCAAGGCTTCCATGGCACGTTGGTGCCCAACATCTCCATTGGCCATTGCCGGCCGATCAGCGTATTCCATTTTTCCGAGATCATGTTCTTCCCCAACATGCTCGAATCCAAGACGAATCAGAGCCCCTAGGGGATTTTGATACTGGCGGTCACGAACTTCATCCCAAATGCGCAATTTCAAGGCTTCGTACCGGTTGAGTCCTCGACGCCCGTCTGTCAAAAATTCCGGCGGCACGTGAACCACGAGCAAGAAACTTTCTAATTCATCCGTCCCATCGATAAACTGGCGAAGCATTTCGTACGTATCCAGCGTGGCAGAGACCCCATAATACAAGCCTTCCGGAGCATCCGGTTTTTTACTGACCAAACATCGACTCAAGTCCAAGGAGACAACCAGCCCTGTTTTACCTGCTAACCGCAACCAACGGGATAACGAAACAAACATGTATCGGGCATTGGTCCGCCCGATTTTTTGAAAAATGAGGGCTTCCTTGAGAGCCGAAATCTGACGAATCTCCCCGCACAGCCAAGCCTTAACCGGTTCCGTCATAAAGGGGCTTTCCGAACCGGAGTCCATTTGCCCCAAACACAATCGGATCATCGCCATACGAAATTCCTGGCACATCTGAGTATCCTGATAGATGGCCCGCTCCAACCAACTATTCAAATCCCGGCGCAATAACGGTTCGGCCCGTTCATTCATCCGGGCAACTCCAGCCATACAAAACTCCCCTTTGCCTTCTGGTATCTGATACCCGTTTTCTTGAAGGAGTCGACGGACAAATTGTGATGCCAGGTCATCCCATGGAATTCGGCGAGCAACCTGATGAAAGAACTTATCCATCATATGAATCTTGGTGTCTTTGGCATCGACCGAGACGCACGCATACCCCTCATGCTGGGCCACCGTGGCTAATTGGCTTTGTACGCCCACCCGATCGCTGTCAGAAGCCGTCACCACAAACTTGACGGATGATCCTCCTTGCCCAACAAATCGTTGAAGGTATTCTTGCCGAAGCGTGTGAAACCATTCTTGAGGCCGTAAATCCATTGCTAGTATCCTTCACAGGTTAAAAAGAAGTGTTCATGAGCGGATGGCTCTTCAGGTGCTGACGAGATATGACAAGGAACTTTGCCCAAGACACCACAATCGACTTGTAGTCCGGAATTCGGAGCTGGTTGAAGAGTTCCTCTGCATCGCTCTTGGCCTTTTGTCACGCTCACCTCCTGCCGTGTACGTTCGGCACCCCAAACAACAACCACGCCCTGTAGGACACAGTAGACCGTTTGTGGCCTTGCTAGATGGGACTTGTTGCTCCCGCCTTGGAAACTGATTCCGACCCATTTTGGGACAATTTCCAAGATTTTGGGGATTTTCGAGTTTTTCAACGACCTGCTTAGGTGGACTCCGAGAGTGCAGGTTGAAGCATGTCTTCCTGAGAACCTTCTAATTCAATGTCCTCAGAATAGTCTTGTCGGATTTCAGTCAATTCGATTTCAACTTTTTGGGTCGGATCAAGACGATTCAGATCCCATTCGGTTATCCAGCCTTTGACATATTCACGCATCCGGGTGCTGGATAAACGTTCAATCGTGGGGACCTGAGGTGGCTCCCACCCATACGCCGCTCCATGAATGGAACGAATTTTGTGGTAGATTTCTTCCACGAGCTGGTCATAGGGACCGACTAAGGGAATGCGCTCGCATTCAATGAGTCGCATCCCTTGTTCCGCCTGTCTGGACAGCACCAAATCGGTTTCGGATCCGGTTTCACGCAACTTTTCAGGAACTTTTTCCCGATCGCCTTTTTCATCCAGAATGGCGCTTTGAAAATCATCGGTCAGCGCCATCACCGCAGCCAATCCGGATTTATAGCCGAGATCCGCAAAACTGGAGGCTTCCAGGCGGCCCAGCCACCGGGCTAATTCCGCGTAGGATTGTGCTCGCTGTTTAAAGGAATATCGGCCGATAATTTCCGCCTCATCGATCAGCAGAATCCAACCGGAGTATCCCGCCGCGATCATGAGTCGTGAGACAAATTTAAACCGTTGCAACGCCATTTCCATGGGCGAGATCCGTTCAAACCGGTAGGAGACATTGGAGTCACAGGATTTGAGATACCGCTTTATTTCAGCATCGGTCAATGGATCCCCTGCCCAAAATCGAATCATTCGATGACTCAGCTCCGGGTCATTCACCATCCGTTCATACAGAAACACCGTGGCCGCAAACCGCCCATCAATTTCACCACCTTGGCGATGAACCCATTCATAGAAATCAGCATATTGTGGACTCTTGAAATTTAAATCCGCTGCGACCTCCGCCAGGGCATCTCCTCGCTTTTGCGGGATATCCGCAGATCCGATCGCTGCCCGAAACATCAACACCGGGCTATAGAGGGGCGTTTCTTTACTAATCACAACCTTACTGCATATAAACCTGGAGTCCAAAGCCATGTGCCTCAGGGACTCCAGTAAATGGGATTTTCCGGTCCCAAAGCCTCCTTCAATCAGCATTCCCTTTGTGGTCCAGCCTTTATGAATACTGGCCTGAGCATCTTGTAACATCTGCTGAAACTTTGACTTGACTGTCGGCTGAGGACATCCCAGTGCTTTGACGGCCCCCGGACTCGGCACTCCCGCCCGCAAGGATTCGATGACGCGTTGATGATGCACATCATCCTTGCGATTTCCTACTCTGGCCAGTAAACGGCTCTCATCAAACTTTTCGGTCTGGTCCGTGAGCCGGACCATCGGCGCAAAAGGATTTTGGCGTGTTTTATCCCGCACATCGTCCCAGATTCGAAGCTTCAAGGCTTCATAACGATTCAGCCCCAAGCGTTGGTCAGAGAGAAAGGCTTGTGAGGTCACAACTACCACCAATAGCCCTTCGATCTCGTCGCTGCCATCGATAAATTGCCTCAACATCTCATACGCATCCATCACGGCCGAGGGTGAATAGCTCAGGGAAGATGACCTGGGTTTCTTGCCGCCCATAAAGGCCGAAATATCGATGGTCAACACCACGCCGGGCTTCCCCAACAGGCGGATCCAATGAGCAAAGGACGCAATGAGGTCACGCGCATTGCTGCGATTCACCTTTTCAAAAATCAATAATTTTTTGAGAGCGGACATTTGCTTCAACTCTCCTCGAAGCCAGGCCTTTATCGCTGCCGCCTCTTTGGACTGGCTATCGGGTGATTCTAATTGGGCTAAACACAACTGGATCATGGCTAAGCGAAATTCCCGGCTCATATGGAAATCCTGAAATAGCGTGCCTTCCAACCATGAATTGATATCCCGCTGAATCGTCGCTTCATCGCAACCATTGAGGGAGGACAGACTCGACCAGCGACACTCCTCCCGTCGTTCGGGTATCCGCCGTTGATTATCTTTGAGGAGCTTTTTCACGTAATCAAACGCCAGAGCATCCCAATCGATTTGTCTGGCCATTTCCCGGAACAGGAGATCAATGAGTTGGACCTTCGTACGACGAGCGTCGGCCTCGATCGTGACAAAACCTTCCTCTCGCGACAGCTCCCCCACTCCATCGGTCACCGGCTTGGTATCCTGATTTTCCTCCACGACCGCAAATTTGACGGCCGATCCTCCTCGACGGATAAATCCTTGAAGATAGGCTGTTTTGAGAACGTTCAACCATTCCTGTGGAGACATAATTTTTCCCTCAATATCCTTTTACTCTGGTTCGTCTTCTCGGCTCCCCTTAGGGAAACTTAAATAACGACACTGGTCTGCTTATCCCGCCTGAACAAAGGAAATTCCATAATACGTTTTCTCCCGTCCTCCTTGCGCAATCACGGTTAATGTTCTCGTGGCATCCCGCACTCCAGTGCTGGCATGGAAGTTCGCCCGATGATTGTTTTTGGTCGTAATGGTTCCACTTTTATCCAGCAAATAGACATCCCGGCCAAACTCCTGCCTGGTGTATTCACTGGCCTGCCACGGAAGGAGCGTGAGAAGTTGGTACAGTTCCAAGAGGGGAATCACCGTCCCTTTTCCGATCAGGTGCTTCCCTCGACCTGCCACCACAATGGAATAGGCCGTAAATACCATCTCGAGAAACGTGTGCGGCTTAAATCGTAGAGGTCTATTTTGAACTTCTTTTAAACGCCGGACCAAGACCGAGGGGCGTAGCCGATTCTCTCGCATTCGGTCAATCGCGACCGCACGTTCTTTGTGTAAGATTCGCAATAAAACCGGATAGGAAAACAAATAGCCATCATGTTCATAGAGATTGACACCCATTTGTTGGGCGGTAGTGAGAAGTTCCTGACGAAAAGCTTTTCCCGCAAGATAATCGGCTTCATCAAAATTCAGCCGTTCTTGGGTTTTTACAAAGTCACAGCCCAAACTCAGCGTCACCTCCTTGCCTTCCTCCAATAATTTACGGAGCTTGACCAGATCGCCCACTTTTGCTGCATCTTTAATCTTTTTAAACGACGCCATCACCTGCTTCGTCGTTTTCACTAAATCCCCGGCTTGCTCTTCAATGTCAGCCAGTGCCTGCTCCAAATTGACGTTTTTCGAGGCAACCTTGGAAGGAGTGGCGGCATCCGGCAATTCAAGCACACCCGTTGCCGATGTCGAACCATAGGCTTCTGACGTATTGTCAAATCCTTCGGCACTCATGGTCTTTAACAGAGTCCTCTGGTTGATGGTACATCCAGGCAACCAGCTACTGGACCGGTTGCTCGGCACATACCGTGTCCATTCGGCACACAAAGAATGATTCTTAATAATTCCTGGCTCTTTTCAAGATTATTGCTCACCAAATAGACACAACTTCCTCCATGATGAGGGCCACCCGTTCGAACCTCAATTGACCTTTATTGATGTTGCCTTTTATGGTTACGCAATCACTTCACTCCGAATACATGGGCAACATGCCACCATTTGCTGTCATCACAGGAGCTTCACGGGGGATTGGAGCTGAATATGCGAGAGCATTAGCAGCTCAGGGCTATGACCTCCTGTTAGTCGCACGAGACCAAAGCCGTCTGGATCAATTAGCCGGGGGGCTGCATCAGACCTATTCTGTCCAAGTCTGGACGGAAACTCTGGATCTTGCCCGGCCCAACGCAGGCTCAACCCTCTATCGTCTGGCTCAATCGCATCGGCCTCATGTGTCGTTGCTAATCAATAATGCCGGCTTTGGCATGTATGGCGTGTTTTCGGGCATGCCTCTCGCATCCATTCAAGACATGTTACAAGTCCATATTCATGTGACCACAGAAAGCACCAGACTGTTCCTGCCTGATATGATGAATCAACGCCTGGGCGCGATTATCAATATCGCCTCCGTGGCTGGCCTTTTCCCAATACCCTATATGGCGGAATACGCTGCGACCAAAGCATTTATCATTTCTTTTTCTGAAGCAGTGGGGATGGAGGCTCGGGAAAGTGGGGTGACCATTCAAGTATGCTGCCCCGGCTTCACCGAAACTGACTTTCATCAGACTGCAAGTCATCGTCCACGCCATATCCTCCCTCCCCAAACTCCACACGATGTGGTGCAAACCTCACTCAATGCGCTGAAGTCCAATAAGACCCTCGTGACCATTGGCTGGCCCGGGGTCGCGACTCAATGGATGGCTCGATTCATGCCCAAAAGGTGGCTCATGCGTCTGACAAGCCGATTTGTTCGGCCAAATTCCCTCCCCTCTCATTGAACAAACGATCCCTCATGCCAAAGGAGCTCGGTATGTCCCATTCCCATTTTCCTTTCTTCCTCCTCCGTCTCAGCGTCTATAGTGTCCTCCTCTTGATCATCGGTTGTTCGGGACCTCGCCCTATTCTCTACCCCAACGACTATCTCAAACAGGTCGGACCCGACCAGGCAGAACAGGACATTGAGGAATGTAAGCAACTTGCAGAGGACTATGTACCCGACCACGACGCCTCGACGGTAGCTGGAAGTACCGCCATCGGAGCTGGTTCAGGAGGTGCGATCGGCGCAGTGAGTGGTGCTATTCGAGGAGGAGCTGGCATTGGGGCAGCCATAGGAGCTGCAACAGGAGCAATCGCGGGCTTCATTCACGGCTTATTCCAAGCCTCGCAGCCCACACCAGCCTACAAATCGTTCACCAATCGGTGTCTTTCAGAACGCGGCTATGATTCCGTTGGTTGGGATTAGGTAAAGAAAGAAAATTTTGGAAGTTGAATGTGCATGTGTTGAGACGATGTTCGTGATTTTCCTCAGCTTGAGCTCATGCAGCATCAAAGATTGACCGCTTTGGAAATCAAAGAATATTTACAAGGAAGTACTTTCCGCACGACGAAGCGCTCGCATCAACACAGGATCTTGATAGGCCACTTCGCTTAAGGCGTCCAACATATGGAATGCTTTTTCCTTGGCCAAGGCTTTGGCTTTGCTGTATTGCCGCGCGTTAAAGCGGGCCACGGATGGCTGGCCATTGATGATCTGACAAGCTAAGGCTCCCCCATCTTTGAGTGCAAGGGTTCCCCCCTGATCGAACAACGTGCGCGTCTCGTCCACGCCTATCCCATGCAATTCCGCAAAATCATAGAGACCACTGGTCTCGATTAACCGTCCATCAGGCATGACGCATTTTCGTTTAAAATGCGGAGACCAATCCTTTCGAAAATCGATATAGGTAATATCTCCACCCCGCATGATGCCCGGATCGACTTTCGTATCATCAAGCCCCAAATTCTTTTGCCGCAACCGATCCTGTAATTCCAGGGGAAGTCCTCGATAAAAGACCCGATCCATGGCTTCTTCCAAAGTCACCCCATAACTCTGACGCATACGTTCAGCCGAGGCATACTGCTCTAGATCCATGACCCAGGTGTGTTTTGGAGTTTTGCCTGTTGGGTCAACGCGGCACACGAATGCGCCTTTTGTAACAAGTACACCCTCATGTGGATAGAGATAGACGCCTCCATCTTGAAGCAAGCGCTTCATGGCTTCCATGGGAATATCATAACTTTCTGACAACACTTGGGCATGCATCTCAAGATTTTCCGGTTCTGTCATTCCGCAGACCATGACATTCCCAGGAGGATCATGATCGGTATAATTCTCAAGGATGTTATAGAGAACCGGGGGCTTTTCTTTCTTCAATGGACGCTTTTTCACTTTGTACATTCAACACTCTCCTTCCCGCTGAGTTTCTCATTGTCATTTTGGTTCGGCCACTTCAGAGAACGTCCGGTGATTTTGGTATACTACGGCATCCCAGTTACTCATTGGGAATTTCCCCCTCATCAACATAATCTTTTCCATGCCCAGTTGCAGTACAGGAAGTCGTAATGGTAGAAGGAATGCCCTTTAGGCTCAAAAATTATTTTTCCGAGCTTCCCATGGCTAAACATGCGCTCATTCAGGCTTTCCATCAATTAGACGCATTTAAATGGAATCCACAAGAAGGCTTTCGCCTAGCCTCAGGGAAAACCAGTCCGTATTATGTGGACTGTCGTATTGTATTGGCTCACCCTCACTCGCGTCACCTCGTGGCTCAATTAGCCTATAGCCTGCTCAAATCCTTAGATTTCACACTCATCGGCGGGCTGGAGATCGGGGCGATTCCCCTGGCCACCTGCATTTCCGATTTTGGCTACACAGCCGATTCACAGCGGGAATGGAGAACGTTCGTCGTACGTAAACAACCGAAAGACCATGGATTAGGCAAATTGATTGAAGGCACCATCCATCCCGGGGAAACAGCTGTAGTGGTCGACGACGTCTTAACAACCGGCGGCTCCTTATTAAAGGCCGCCGAATCAGCTCGCAGCCAGGGATTAATCGTGACTCATGGGTTGGTTGTTGTGGATCGATCTGAAGATGAGGGGAAAAACAATCTGGCGCACATGGGCATTCAATTGCTCCCACTTCTGACCTTGGAAGATTTAAAACAGGTTACTCCTCGGTAAGTCCCCGGAAAATTTTCCCGCCACTGTTTAAAGCCTTGCCCAGCTCTTACGGCCTCAGCGGGTAGGCATCCAATTTTTCAAGCACCATTCAGTTCAGCATGATCGATGACGACCATTTCACGTTCACACAACGTCGACCGTACCCAACTATCCTAGATGACTCCCTTGACCGTCTCTTCTGCTCAATCATACAATTTTAAGACAGTCATTGACCGATTGTTCGGTCATATTCATTTTCAAGAAGGATGCAACCTTTTCCCTCAACTTTCTCACCCAAGGGAGCCACTTCCCACACCACGGAGGATAACCATGAAACGCTTCTCTCTCTCCTTGGCAGTCGCCTTTTTTTTTCTGGGATGGTTGAACCCCGCCATCGTTTTTGCGGAACCCTATCTCTTAACTGTCCAACAACTCAAAGCAGGGCTCGATAAGGCCACCCAACCCCAACAGAAAGGATTTGTGCTCATTGATGTTCGGAGCCCAAACGAACATAATAGTGGCTTCATTCCCGGAACAGATGTCAATATTGATTTCCGGGAAATGCAAGCACGGCACCGTGAACTCGAAGCTAACCTGGATCAGCACATCGTGGTGTATTGCCAAACGGGACACCGCAGCAATATTGCTGCTGAGACATTAATGGGGCTGGGCTATCAGCATGTGTATAACGTGGAAGGGAGTATGAATGCGTGGGAGGAGGCAGGATATCCCATCGAACACCCCAAGTAACCACGAACGGATCTTGGCAAGGAAAATTAGGATTCCGCCACGGTGGAATAGATGCCGTTAAAGTCCTGATGCATCTCCCGAAAGGCTTCCAACAGGTGTGGGTCAAAATGCGTCGGTTTAGTCCGGTCGTTACCGTTTAATATGATGTCGCACGTCTTCGCATGCGAAAACGGTGGTTTGTATGGTCGGCGACTCCGTAAGGCATCGTAAAGGTCGCACAACATCACAATCCGCCCCGTGATGGGTATCTGTGTTCCCTTCAGACCTTTAGGATATCCACTTCCATCCCAACGTTCGTGGTGAGTCAGTGCGACCTCTTTGGCCATCTCTAATAAGGGGGAAGTCGAACCGTCCAACAGACTCGCCCCCAACAGAGGATGCTGCTTGATCGATTCCCATTCTTCCTCCGTCAATGGGCCTTGCTTCCCGAGAACAGCATCGGGAACCCCGATTTTCCCCACATCATGCATCGGCGCTACCGCAAACAAACATCGAGCACGTGACTGATCCCAGCCAATGGCCAGGGCGAGCGATTGCGAGTAATGGCTCAAGCGTTCAATATGCGCGCCTGTTTCCTCATCCTTATAGCGTGACGCGCGGGCTAAGCGAAGAATGGTGTCTGTGTATGCCTGTTCTAACTCACTGTTTTTTTGTTGCTCGGCATCCAATGCCACCTTGAGGTCCCGGGCATAGGCGAGCATTTGGGCATGAGCTTTTTTGAGCTGTTGCGTTTTCTGTTCTTCCTGCTCCAACATCTGCTTGAGGTCTCTGGCATACACCATGAGCTGCGAGCGGGCAGCCTGCAGTTGTCCTTTGGCAGATTGTTGGGAAGATGTCCGCTGTGTGTTCTTTTGGGAACCTTGGGGCTTGATCCCAGCCTTCTTTGGTGCGCCCCCGCTCATCGCGCCAGTGCCTCCCGAACCTTTTGAATCAGTTCGAGAGGGCTAAATGGCTTTACTAAATACCCCGCAAGATCCAGAGACGCCATCTGCTCACGTGATTCGATCCCGTCTTTGGCCGTTAACATGACGATAGGGATTCTGGCTGTATCGGGGTTTTGGCGAAGCATTTTCACCACCTCACACCCATCAAGACCGGGCATCATCCAATCGAGAATCACTAAGTCGGGAATGTGTGCGTGGATGGCATCCACCGCCCTGCAACCATCCACTGCGGTAAGGATACGATAAGAGGGATTTTCGAGAGTGACTTGGACCAGCAGTCTGAGATCTTCCTCATCATCGGCGATGAGAATCGTTTTCACGAAAGCAGCCATCAAGAAAATTTCCTGCTGATTGGCCCACAAGGGCTCAGAGGGTATCTAATCCATTGCCGGCATGTTCATCCTCCATGATGACATTATCATCCTGTTGAGCAGCGGTTTCGCTAGAATCCAATTGCTCAGCGTTCCATATGTTTTTTTCGACTTTTCTGGCGACTGTAATGAAACCGGAATGGGCCACCATTCGGTGATCCGGTCGGACACTTCGGCCTTTAATATTCCAAGTCCGCAATAACGTTTCAAAATTTTGAACCATGGCAAAGACTCGGCTCTGTTCCAGAGCTTGCACCGTTTGCATGACCTGAGGCACCGTCGGCACATAACTCAGATACAGGCCTCCGGACCTTAATGCCCGTGCGGCATGGGAAACCACTCGCCAGGGCTCTGGAAGATCCAAAACCACTCGATCAAACATCCAGGAAGAAGTCCCTTCCCCAATCTCGATCCCTTCGTAGGCATCTCGAATCTGGAGGAAATGATTGGGTACCTTCCCCATAAACCGTTCAATATTTTTTGTGGCCGTGGCTGCAAAATCCTCTCGCATCTCATAGCTCACCACACACCCCCGGTCTCCTACCGCACGAAGAAGGGCCATCGTTAAGGCTCCCGAACCCACTCCGGCCTCAAAGACCCTGGCACCGGGATAAATATCCGCCCACATGGGGATGACGGCCAAATCTTTGGGGTAAATCACCTGAGCCCCTCTGGGCATCTTCAACGTATACTCAGCTAACGTTGGATGAACGGCCACCATTAATTTTCCATTGGAAAACTGGACCACCGTCCCATCCGGTTTTCCAATAATGTCATCATGAGGAATCCGGTCTCCACTATGCTGAAAAATTTCTCCGGCTTTGAGTGTGACCGCATAAGGCCGTTCCTTCTTATCAATTAAATGGACTCGTTCTCCAGACTGAAATATTTTCATAAGGCGCCCATACTAGCAAGGAATTTCTCCCCTTTGATACCCGTCAAAATGATGGAGACTTCAGAAGGAAAAATGAGCGCCAATAAATATGCATTGCAAACTGGGCTTTCTTGACACCCCTTCCATTCAGACGTATGATTGGGAAACTTCATCATTATTCACACCTACTCTACCAACTTCTTTCAATTGTCCCGACCTTTCAAACGTAGTTGTTTCATCTCTGGTCGGTATTTTCCCAACATCCAGAAATTGTTGACCGTTCGGTCATGGTTCATAAACTTTTCTTTACCACAAGGCCCCTCGCAGCCCTATGAAACCGATATTGATCAGCGGATGAGGACGTGAATTTTTGTATAATCAATTATTATGAAACGGCTTTTCACAGTCATCGGTCTTGGGCGCTTCGGATATAGCGTGGCCCAAACATTGGTCACCAAAGGATGCGAAGTGCTCGCCATCGACAAGGACGAAGAAAAGATTCAGGCAATAAGTGACTTTGCGACCTTTGCCGTACAATGCGATGCCACTGATGAACGAGCGTTGAAAGCGGTCAGTGCTCAAAACGTCGATGTGGCGGTGGTCAGTATCGGAGAAAACATTGAGGCCAGCATTCTCATTGTTCAGACCCTCAAGGAAATGGGGGTGAAGTCCATTGTGGCTAAAGCCGTGGCCACAATTCAGGGGAAAATTTTAAAAAATCTTGGGGTCGATGAGGTCATTTACCCTGAACGAGATGCGGCCATCCGTCTCGCACATCGGCTGGTTTCGCCAAGCGTGCTCGAATACTTAGAACTTGCCCCAGGGTATAGCGTGGAAGAAGTGTCCGTTTCGGAGAACTTATCTGGATTAAGCCTTGAGGAAGTCAAATTGCGTGGCCAGCATAACTTGAATGTGATCGGGATAAAAAAACAGGTTACCCGAATGGTCAAAGGACGGATGATGAAAGAAGAAACCTTTAATTTTACCCCCAAACCCAATGACGTCATTGAAAAAGGTGATGTCCTGGTAATGATTGGCCGCGAAGAAGATCTCGACCGTTTTTGTAATAATGTGTAAAAAATATAACAGTTCCGTCAATTATCTCTGCACTTTCCCTGCTTTGACCTCCATCTCTTTCCTGAATTTTAGATTTTTTGCCCTTTCGAACTATCCAGAGAATTAGATTTTCTACCGAACTCTTGTATAGCAAATCTGCCTTCCTAAAGGTTCAAGGCTTTCTAAATATTTTAATTTTCTTATTACTTTTCAAATAGTTGCAAAATTTACAAGAAAACAGACTCCTGTAAATTCTCCCAAAAGCATGAAATCCTACGTTGCAATAAAATTTCTTTTTGTGATTTTCTTAAGAACCTGAAACGCTCTATTGGCTTGTTTTTTGCTTTTAAAACATTATCTAAGATTCACCTCGCTACTTGAACCACATATCAGCAAAGACAAGGAACCGTCTGGGGAAACCGTCATGAAATACCAAACTGTTTTGGATGAGCCCACAGAAACAGAGTTCTCCACTGTCAAAACCGAGGGGATAAACTCTTCGGTTAAAGGATTCGGTCCGGCTCTTGAATCGTTGTATTTTCGATCATTTGGTAGCCGGCCACTTCTCAATAAAGATTCAGAAATCGAACTCGCGAAAGAAATAGACCAAGCTTCCAGGGCCATCCGGCTCATTATCAAACAGGGACTTCATCTCGCACATACCCTGAAGAAAGGACCAGAAAGGGATGAAACCGTTGCGCTTCTCAAGGAAACTTTTGCCTTGAGCGGGCTTTCGGCTCCAGCAATTGAAAAACTGAAATCGGTTCTGTTGGCATTAGGCCAATCTCATCCCTCAGAGCACTCAACCATTCAATCTCTCTGCCAACAACTCCAAAAAGCCAAGTTTCAATTAGAAAAAGCCAAATCCGAACTGGTGCAGCGGAATCTTCGGCTGGTCGTGGATATTGCGAAACGATATACCGGCCATGGACTGGCGTTTCTGGACTTGGTACAGGAAGGTAATATCGGGCTTATGAAGGCGGCTGAACGATTTCAGTATCGCAAGGGATTTAAATTTAGCACCTATGCTACGTGGTGGATTCGACAAGGGATTACTCGATCACTGGCTGACCAGTCCAGAACCATTCGGGTCCCTGTCCATTTAAATGAAATCTCCAATAAAATTGCTCGCACATCCAAGCGGCTGACACAACAGTATGCCTCCCCACCTCAAATAGAAGACATTGGGAAAGCGCTGAAACTTAGCGCTGAAAAAATTCACGACACCATGCAGGCGTTTCAAGATCCGATATCGTTAGAAACCCCGGTTGGGGAAGGGGATACATTTCTCACGGATTTTATTCCCGATCCGGGAACCATGACTCCTGATGGGCCTGTCTCCCGACAGGAAACGAACCAACAAGTCGAACGGATTTTGGATTCTCTGACTCCAAGAGAACAGATGGTGATCCGCCTCCGTTTTGGAATTGGTCAAGACGAGCCCTGGACTCTTGAAGAGGTCGGGCAAAGCATGTCAGTCACCCGGGAACGAGTCCGTCAAATTGAAGCCAAAGCCCTTCAAAAATTGAAGGAACCCGCGATGAAGGATATGCTAGCTGCCATTAAGTAAATTTATGGAGTTCTCCTCCCCCAATCACTCCTCTCACACTCCTCTCATCAAAAATTTCCCAATTGGATAAGCCATTTTATCCTGGGCATGGACTTGTCAAGCAACCAGTAACCTCTTTAGCATACGGTACCATGTTTTTCGTTTTATCCATGCGTGAATGAAATCTCCCTTGTTGTCATCAGATCCTATCCATGTGCTTCGGCAAGAGTTCAGAGGCCATCTTGAACAATTCTATGCCCATTTGAATCTGGCCCCTCCCTACCATAGCATTGAAAAAGCAGTACAACACTTATCCAATACACTCAGAACCAAACCCGAAGAATTCCGCCAAGGACTCCTCCAAGATGCCACAAATAAATGGGCATTATTTCAGGAAATCTTTTCGGCCTCTGGCCTACAAAAAAAGCACAGAGGGATCATTCAGCAATTGACCCTTTCTTCTTATTCTATTGCCTCTTCTGAATCTCTTCGTTTCCTAAGAAATTTTGCGGATGGCCCCCCAACAAACCATTCCCGAACTGGCAGGTAGCTCAACTCAAAAACGAACGGACTTAGATCAACAGAGAATCACTAAAGAGAATTTTGTGAGAAAAGAATACATTTGTTGGATTCCTACAACACTTCGAAACAACCAGATTGTGTTTTTCTCAAAAAACACAATTATTTTTTGTCCTCTCAAGTAGTACAACTCTTGCACAAAATATTAGCAGGTGAGGGATTACAGACTTTTTATGCGTCATCAACAAACCCTGACAAAATCGTCATTTTTATCTGGCATTGGCCTGCATTCAGGCAATCCGGCCTCAATCGCTATTCATCCAGCTCCACCAAATACTGGAGTGATCTTTATCAAGCATGTGGATGCTCATTTTCAATCATGCCCGGCTACCATCTCATTTTTGGGGAAAACAGATCATTGCACCACACTACAAGCCATCGATTTTCAAATACAAACGGTTGAACATGTTTTAGGTGCGCTGGCCGGACTCGAAATTGATAATGCTTATGTGGAATTGCAGGGCACGGAAACCCCTGCAGCCGATGGAAGTGCCGCCCCATTTGTCGACATTCTCCACCAATGTGGGATCTTAACCCAGGAAGAACCCCGTACATACTTAAAAATTGTACAGCCAATCAGCGTAGAGGACGAACAACGATCCATCACGGTCCTTCCCTCGGCTCTCCCCACAATAACGTATTTTATCGATTTCCCGCACCCGCTTATTCAACAACAGGAATATCGGCATTCCTGTACGCCTCATGAGTTTCAAAAAAATATTGCCGGGGCTCGTACCTTTGCCTTTAGAAAAGAAGTGGAATTTTTATGGTCACGCGGACTAGGGCTAGGGGGCTCACTGTACAATACGGTCGTCTTTTCTGATACCGGCTTGGTCAATGAGGATGAATTACGTTTTCCGAATGAATGCGTTCGGCATAAAGTTCTCGATCTCATCGGAGACTTGTCGTTATTAGGCATTCCCGTTATTGGCCATTTTATCGCAAAATGCGCCGGGCACGCGCTCCATGCCCAATTGGTCCAAGCCATCCTCAAAAACCCTGACAAGTGGATTATTTTGAATGCTGGAAAAACCGAGAAGGAACACATCCTAAACGGGAATACATTTCCCGCTTCAACGGTTTACCTTCCTGAACTCCAACCCGCGTTTCACTACCTCTAATTCTATTTTTTCATCCCAATCATTTTCCCCTAAGCATCCTCAAGATTCCTGTCGTTCTCCCAGCCAGAATATGGATTTTTTCCATTGCCTTCATCCCATGACCGTGGTAGCTTTCCGCGTTATCATGCAATTCCAATCGTTTCACACCAAATTTCAAACAGCTAACCGAAAAATATTGCTCACGGTATGTGCCTGTCTTTTCTTGTGGACGCCTGCCTTGAGCGCCACCCCCCTAGAACAAGATCCCAAAGGATTCTTCGGCAGCCTCTGGGGAAAATCACTCGAAGGCCGCTCAGACCTGAAGGAAATTGAATCCATTGATACCATGCATATTTACACGGTCAAAATTGGGCCACCCCAGATCGAAGGCATTGATATGGAATCAGTGAAACTGTATACCTTAGAAGAGAAATATGCTCGAGCCCTCTTCCACTACCAGGGAGAAGCGAACCACAAGTCCCTGTTACATTATCTGGAAACTCAGTTTGGAAAAGCCGTCAAACCACAGGGATCCATGATGCGGGGATTAAGTCAACAATACACTTGGCGTGGCCCAGAAACCCAAATAACCCTCACCTATCATGGATTTCGAGAACGGGGATTTTTAGCCGCCGAGAGCCGAATCTTTGCACCACTCTTCCTTGACGCAATGCCTGAACATTCCTACTAACCGCCCCTTTACGGGCATCCCCCTACAAAATCACTCCCCCTGACGATCATAAATCACCCATCCAGCAACCGTTGGAAATGACAGCCATTTTGCAACCAAGCACACAGAAAAAAATTTCTACTTCGATCCACTTTTAATCTGATTCATTACGGATTTAGCACCTTCAGGGCATGTTAAGCCTGCGCCCGGTGCGCCTTAAGATCCATCGCATTGTGGACAGTGGCTGGAATGGTCATAAGATTTTTGGCCCCCAACCCTAAACATTTTGCGATATTGTAACGACAACAATGACACTGGCGAACACCACAGCATTTTCACGAATCCCGTGCTCCATGGTGCCAGGAACCGCTTTTCCCAAGCCCAATTTGATGCCATATAGGGTGATTCCGGTCCCGCCGAAGGTAAACATACCGCCAGTGTTCCGGATCATACCCTATTAATCCGGCCATCATGACCACAACTTCCACTTCGGCTAAGGCCCCACTCGTTGCCTATATTCCTCCCACGCCAAATTTGGCGTTATAGAGTGAAAAGAGCAACACATCAATAAGATATCGTGACAGGAAAACCGCCATTTTTGTGGTGTCCGAGGGTGCCCCCATAACGTGAGCCCTAAACAGTACTGAACCAACTCCTGAGTGACAGCCTCCACCTGCTTCCTTTCAGCTAACCGACTGTTCCTGGCACCGTTATAATCTAACTCATCCCGCTCTACAAAAATGGGACGCTCACTTGTCAGGAACATACACTGCCTCGATAGCTCTCATGATGCTGTAGACAAAATAAGAATCATGCACCCGATTTGAAATCGGCTGAAGAAAGGCCATTCGAATATGTTCTAAAACTTTTCTATACGTGGTTTCCATGGAATCAGACTCCTCTCAAAACCCTTTTGCAGATCATTTCTTTTCTATCCTTCTCAATCAGACATTCTCCCTTTTGGGACACTTGACTCCTATCATGACAAGGGGCACCATTAGACCTAGACCGTTTTCCTGATTCATCCTAGCCGAGTACCAAGAGGGATTTGATGGCCAAACACATTCGCCCGGAACTTTTCGCCATAAATCCTCATCACACGGTTTCCATTCACCACGTCGGCCTGGGACAACATCAGGTAGTGGTGGTCGATGATTTTTACCAATGCCCCGATGAGGTTCTCCAAGAGGCGTTGAACCTCCCGTATACCGACCATTTCGAAATCGTGGGGAATTTTCCTGGGGTTCGAGCCAGCCTCAACGTTGAGACCCGGCAACTGGTGGAAACCATGAGTTCCCTTTGGGGATGTCCCCTGTTCACGTTTTTTTCTCCCCAACCGGTCATCTTTCAAGGCATCGAAACTCAGAACTACCGGTTAAATGTGGGACAACGGCAACCTCACATCGATCAAGATATCACCGCCATGGTATACCTGAATCCTGCAGATTCCTGTTCGGGCGGGACTGGTTTATATCGCCACCGCCCTACAGGACTCGAACGTGTTCCTATTATGCCTGACACTTCGATCCGACAACTTGCCGATCAACTGGAATTGAGCGATGAATTTCTTGCCAGCCCGGAAGGATATGAAAATTTCCAAAATAGCATGATTTTCAATCCACTCTTCGCCTGTCGACGAAATACCTACATCAATGACGGAAATGAATATTGGGAATTACTGAAACTTATCGACATGCGGCCCAACCGCCTAATGATGTTCGATGGACGGTGTTTTCATTCCCAGTATATCCAATCCGGGGACTACGCCCAGGCCTTTCGGGTCAGTCAAATCCTCTATCTTAGTCAGAAAAAAACGTAATCTCTTTCCAGAAATACCAACTTATCTCCACCTTTTTTCATTTCATTTTTTCTGATTTTCCCATCAAAATTTTTTAGGTGATCCACATGGATGAACCTCAAAAGAATGCTCGGCTTTTAGGCGTTGCTGACTTATTGCGCATTGAGTTTTCATATATGATCCGGCACGTGACGATGCTGATCTCTATAAAAATCCCTCAAATTGAACGGAAGAAGCTGAATAATTCTTGGTTTGTTGCAGCATGTTCATTTTTCACAGGTTATTCACACACCTTTGCCATCCCCTGTAGATGCGTTTCTTCCCGGTACTTTTTCACCACAAGAAGAAAGAGACAGGCGACGAGGAACATCACCACGGCAAAAAACCAATAGTAATTGGGACCCATCAAGACGACGGTCCCATCCGGGTTCTGAATCCAATAGTTCACAAGGGCCGTAAACCCGTTTCCCAAGGAAACCGAGAGCAAAAACAATCCCATCATCAGCGATTTAAGTTTGAGCGGGGCCTGGGTATAGGAGAATTCGAGACAGGTAATCGACACCATGACCTCCGCAGCCGTGATGACCATGAAGGCCAATAACTGCCAGGCAATCGCCGGTTTCATCCCAAAGCCAATTTGTTGTTCAATGTAGGCCGAGATCAGAAACGCCCCAACCGCCAGAAAAAAGCCCATGGACATTTTCCGCAATGGTGTCATGGGAACAATTCTATTCAAGAGTGGATACACCCCATAAGTAAACAGGGGAATAAACACCATAATCAGGACAGGATTGACTGCTTGAATTTGCGAAGGTAACCATTCAACCCCCATCCAGAGCCGGTTCATGTGCCGGGCTTGAAGGACCCATGCCGAAGAGGTTTGATCAAAGAGGGACCAAAAAAATGCGACAAAAACATAAATGCCAGCCAGCTTTCCAATCGCATGCCATGCCTGTGAACTTGCTAGTTCTTGGAGCACACCTGACCGGTCAGGAGGAATATGGGCATAGCGGTTCCGGCCAGCCCAGAAAATAATGGTCGCTAAAAACATCAAGATTCCAGGCACCCCAAACGCCAGACTCGGGCCATAGTGTTCCAACAACCAGGGTGTCAGCATCATGGATCCAAAGGCTCCGACATTGATGGCAAAGTAGAACCATGCAAACGCCTTGGTTAAGAAATGCCCGTTAGCAGGACCAAACTGATCTCCCAAATTGGCTGACACGCAGGGCTTAATGCCCCCAGAGCCGATTGCAATCAAGGTTAATCCAACAAGTAATCCTAACCGGGTGTGATCCATGGCCAAGACGACATGGCCCCCACAATACACAAGGGAGAGAAGAATAATGGTTTTATATTTTCCCCAAAAGGCATCAGCCAAGACCGCCCCTAAAAAGGGAAAGAAGTACACCGCCGAGGCAAATAAGTGGAAATAACTTTTCGCTTCCGCCTCTCCCATGGGATCCAGGTCCCCCTGGGTATTCAGCAACATTCCAGTCATAAACACCACCAGAATGGCCCGCATACCGTAATAACTAAAGCGTTCCGCTCCTTCATTGACCACCAAATACACCACTCCCGCTGGCATTGAAGACGTCGCCAATGGTTCAGTTCGAAATTCGTGTTTGTTCATAATCAGGTTCTGTTGGGATGAGGTGGACAAATACTGAAATTTCGTATAGACCCTACCCGGCGAGAACAGGGGGGTTCTTCTAAGCACTGGAATGCCATTTTATAATGCAGAACGTTTTCACGCCATTCCCGGGCCTGCTCATTTTCGCGAGTATGGCACTTCTGGAGATGTTTCCCTTGAATCCCGTGCAAGCCCAAGAATTCTCGACGACGACACTTGATCCTATCGTGGTTACAGGCTCAGCCCATTCTACCCAACTCCACCAATCGACCCAGAGCGTCACGATTCTAAACACTGAACAGTTTGCCCCCCTTCAGCCCAACCGGGTGGCCACAATGCTTCAACAAGTCCCAGGACTCCATACTGATGAAATGGGCGGAAGAAGTGGAATCAGTTCCCTTTATCTCAGAGGAGCCGACCCCAACTTCACCTTGATTATGCTGGATGGTATCCCCATGAATGACTCCACAAACCAACGAGGCGGATCAGTTGATCTTTCCGCCATTCCTCTTGATCGGATCGATCGAGTAGAAATTGTTCGAGGGCCTCTCTCGGCATTTTATGGATCTGAGGCCATGGCCGGCGCAATCAATTTCATTACCAAATCGGCTTCGACGGCTCCCTCCCTTCGCCTGCTAGGCGAAGGCGGTCGATTCGATTATCTCAAAGGGCTGCTTCAAACCAGAGGATCGGTTGGGCCGTTGTCCACCAATATTTCTCTTTCACATACCCAAAACGGAGAGCAAGTCGAGAAAGATTCATTTTTGATGAACGCAGTTGGATGGACTCTTGCCATACAAACAGACCCCAATTATGACGTTCGACTCACCGGTCAATATACGGATTCAACGGTCCAGAGTTTTCCGGAAGGCAGCGGTGGCCCCAGACTGGCCTTGCTTCGGGAAACCGAACGACGAAAGACTCAAGAATTTCTGACCGGTTTATCCGCCTCCTTTTTCACTCCTTCCGGATGGCGCCATCAGGTCTTTCTGAGTGTGACCCGGAGACTTCAAGACGTTTCAAACCCAGGAATTCTTGCGACTCCAAACCTATATGTTCTACCGCCAGCTCATTTTGAAACCCTCTACCACCGGATTCAAACACGTATGACTGCAACCTGGACGATCAGTCCCCAATGGAAGTTTTCACTTGGTGAACAGCTGACTCATGAACGCGGAAGACGAGACGGGACACAAGACTTGAGTTCCCTAGGAGGCTCTTCAACTCAACCGGTAGATTTCAACTCTCGGCGAACATTCGGTGGAATCTTTGCGGAACTGACTTCGATCTGGTGGGAAAAATTTACCATGAATTCCGGCATTCGTACAGATATCTCTCAAGGATTTCAGCCTACAATAAGCCCTCGAATTGGAGGGAGCTACCAACTGTTGCCCTCACTGCAGATTCGGGGAGGCTATGGAAAAGGATTCAAATTGCCCAGCTTGTCCAGTCTAGGTGATCCATTGATTGGGAATCCTTCCTTACAACCCGAAACCAGCATCGGGTGGGATCTCGGCCTAGACTATCACACAACCGATGAATCATTTACGGCAACAATAGAATACTTTCACAACCGGTTCAGAAAACTTATTGATCTCGATCCTGAACTACTCAATCAAGGAATTATTCGCCTCGCCAATATTGATGAGGCGATAACACACGGTTGGAATGTATCCCTGGCACTCTCTCCAATCCCTACCGTTTCTTTCCAGGCAAGTCTTACCCACCTCACCACTCGAGTGGCAGAAACAGGAGCTCCACTAAGAAACCGTCCAAAATGGCGCGGATGGCTTGGAGTCACCATGAGGCTTTCTTCGACCGTCAATCTCAAAAGCCAAGTCACATGGGTCAGTTCCAGTCTGGACTTTCAAGTCCCAACCCAGACCACACGAGTAGGAGGATTTGCCAAGGCTGACATCACACTGAATTACCATCCCTTCACTGCATGGCGTTGCTATGCAGCCTTGGAAAATGTCACCAACTCCTCGTATGAAGAATTTCTCGGATTTCCCTCTCCGCCCATCACCTTCCGATTGGGATTGGAATATCGGCTATAACCAACCGGTCAAATTGCATGTCTCAGAAAAAGAACCGGTAGCATGATACATCTACTTTCTCTCAATAAATAAACCGACTAACCGTCCTTAAGCCCGAACCCAGTTTGACCGAAAAAAGGAAAGAGCGCAGAGAAGAGGCAAGAGGAGCGTTGGCCATCATATTTCAAAATTTTCAATTCCTTAGGATTCTTTCATGCAACTATCACTTCCATTAAATCTCGCTCAACAAGACGAAGAAACTTCAACGATCTTTGAGAGAATTAAAGGCTGCAAATCCTTGCCCATTCTGTCTCCGCTGGCCTCTAAAATTCTCCAAATGTGCCAAAACGAGGAGACCGAAGCCTCAGAATTGGCAAATATCATAAGTCAGGATCCAGGGATGGCAGCTCAAATCTTATTTATGGCCAATTCTGGGTATTACGGAGGGTCAAGACACAAGGTTACCAGCATCGTGCAGGCCGTGACCTTACTTGGATTTTCATCGATCGCCAATCTGGCCCTTTCCTTTTGTTTTTATCGGTTAATTAAAGATATGAAAGAGATCTCGACATCCGGGATTGACCATGTGAAATTCTGGCGGCGATCAATCCTCGCCAGTGTCGCAGGCCGTGCCATTGGCAAACACTTCGCTTACCCGGATGCAGAACTCATGTATCTCGGTGCCCTTCTTCAGGATATCGGGATCTTGGCATTGAATGAGGTGGCCTTAAAAGAAATAACCATATTTCAGGAGCAAGATCAGGACAATCATGCCAACTTACAACAGTTGGAACTCGAGCACTTGGGGGTCGACCATCAACAGGTTGGGGCTTGGCTTGCCCAGCATTGGCAGCTTCCAGAGGAATTCCAAGTAGCGATCCTGTATAGCCATGCTCCAGAATTATTTGAGACTCCACCGGACTTTCAATCTCTGGTCGATACCGTTGCGCTATCCGGCATCATCGCGGACATCTGGATCAATCCCCACACCGAAGCCGCGATTGCCTTGGCCCGTGAGAAAAGCCAAGGTCGGTTAACCGTACAACCGGAAGATTGGGAACCGATCCTCGGTCATATCATGACCGGAATCCCACAAATTGCCAGTTTCTTTCACACCCGACTCGGAAATTTCGAAGAAATGACCCACGTCCATCGATTAGCCTTAAAACACCTGAGCTCCTCAAAGCCACTCCAATCCACCTAAGCCATCACTCGCTCGCCACTCGCTTAGAATTCCTGGACCGCTCCTGTCATCTCGATAGCCAGACATAATTGATCCCGACCACGATTTTTTGCCCGATATAAGGCACGGTCCACACGTTCAAGCCACGAGGGCACGGTCTCGCCAGGTATGAACTCCGCCACACCGACAGACACGGTGAACGGAATTCGGATATCTTGATAGTGAAATTCCTCCCGTCGAACAGCATCCAACAACCGCTCTCCCAAACGTTGGCTCAGTTCTTGTCCAGCCCCTTGAAGCAAAACACAAAACTCTTCCCCTCCATATCTGGCGATAAAATCAGTTTTTCTCGGGAAAGTCGACACAAGGCAATTCGCCAACTGCTGCAACACCGCATCGCCAGCCGGATGGCCATAGGTATCATTAATGTATTTAAAGTGATCAACATCCACCATCAAAAGACAGGCCGACGTCCCGGAGAAAAAGCTCACGCTGGCCGTTCGTTCTAATTGAAGATCCAATGCCCCACGATTATAGAGTTGCGTCAAAGAATCCAAAGTCATTTGCTTTCGTGCACTTCCGAGTTCCTCTTCCACGGCACGCAATTTTTCTCCCAGCTTTTTTAGCCGTTGTTGCTGACGTTTTTTGCGTTCATCAATCAGCGTATTGATGCCTTGGACCACTGCGAACAAGGCCTGCTTCACATCCTGAAAGGAACCTCCCTCAGTCGCGGCGCGTAATTGAGCTAGATGGTTGGTCACTTTCTGATCAGTTTCCTGATCCTCGACAATCGCGCGTCCCACGATATTGGTGAATTCCCAAAGAACATGTCGCACATCTTGCAGATTTCGTGTCACATAGGTTTTTTCCTGTTGACGATGCCCATTCACAAATCGAGTGAGGGCACCCCAATCACGCCGGATCGTCGGCTCATGTATTTCCACATTCTCAGCAGGAATCTGAGCACCCACCAACACATGCATTGCCCACTGTTCAAACTCTTTTTCAATGGCTTCTTCCGAGAGTTCCTCCAGTCCAAACGCATGACGGCCCAGACTTCTCAGAATCCTGGCCAACGATTCTAACGCCCTGTCGTATTCAACAGATTCCCCTGCGGCATGTAATCCGTTTGCGCCAGGATTTTTTCGGGACCCATCATCATTATTGTGATCTTTTTTCCCGATGGACCAAGATCCCAACATAGCTTCCTCCTCTTTAACTGACCGGTGGCCTATAGATGACTACTTCTGACGAAAACTCAGCGAATGCATGTGGGGGGGAGCGGGATAACTAGTTTGATTCGGTTATCGGCCTTTCTTGTAGGTCTCTTGAGCCACTTTTTGCTATGATCCCAGCACGGCATCGGAGATCCTTTTTCCCTGAGATTTTCTTTGTGGCTCTGTCAGGCTTTTCAACACAGTTTTTTCAATAGATCTTCGTGAACCAACCACACCCTATTTCAAGCCGGCAAAATCCCCATTTCAAACGATGGATATCATTACTCGACTCTCAGGGGATTAAACGCCATCACCAATGCCTGGTTTCAGGTAACAAACTCCGAAGGGAAATCGGGAAGAATCCAGGAGTCTCCGTCCAGGAAATACTACTTCCACCCTCTTGGAACTTCTGCGAAGATTTCCCCTATCAGTCCAAACGCTATGAACTTTTCAATTCTCTGTTTCAGGAATTGGACGTGTTCGGAACCAAAGAACCTCTTTTGGTATGCGGTGTTCCCGAAATTTCAAGTATGGATCTAACCCAGGCACCCAATGGCTTGGAAGTACTTTGCCCAATTGGAGACCCTGGAAATTTGGGTGCCTTACTTCGGTGTTGCAGGGCTTTTGACGTGCGAACGGTTATTCTTCTTCGGGAATCCGTTCACCCCTTCCACCCTAAAGTCATTCGAGCGAGTAGCGGAGCTGTTTTTGTCCAGTCTTTACATTGGGGAGGCTCCATCGCCGATCTGAATACGGCCGAAACATTGAAATGGATTACGGCATTGGATTTACACGGAACGAATATGGCTACGGTGAAATGGTCCGAAAACGTCCGACTGCTTATTGGAGAGGAAGGCGTAGGAGTTCCACCATTTCATTTTGCGAACCGACTGTGTATTCCCCAAAATCATACATCTATTCCGTTAAATGCCACAGTGGCAGGGAGCATCGCCCTCTATGCGTATCGCCAAGGTCTTTCACCGCGATAACCTATTTCGATCAGACCTGCTGCCAGGTTTTCGTTAACCGGTTGCTGCACAACTCAAAATTAATAACAGACTACGAGGCCATGGACACACTACCGACCCATCAGGAAAAGAACATTCCCATGATTACACCCGGCAGATATCGTCACTATAAAGGGAAAGACTACCACGTCATTGGCATTGCCAAGCATTCCGAAACAGAAGAAGACCTCGTGGTCTACCGCGCGCTCTATGGAGCCTATGGCCTTTGGGTGAGACCGGTTGAGATGTTTTGCGAGAAGGTTAACACGGGGGGAAAGTTGGTCTCACGATTTGAAAGGATCGACGAGGACAATCTTGACCCATCAGCACCACCAAAGGAACGCACGAGAGATTGATTGGAATTCCTCTTGTCAGACAGGATGACTATCCGGATCGTTTAACCATCTGGCGATTACCGTCGATGCCCCCTCACCCCGACTGGCGGAGGCTTTTCTTTTAAAGGTCTTTTTGGAGAGCCAGGCACAACCGTCATGTCCTTCTGTTTGGTAGAGTTCTGCAATTTCATCCCATCAATCACAGTGCCTGTCATCCCCCTTTCGTCGCTCAGTCTTCCTGGGTTTGCTCCATCGCCCTTGACACCTGTTCTGCCAACACGGCACGCGTTTGATCTTCTCGATAGGCCTGCAACCGTTTGGAGAGCGATGAATCGGCCAAGGCTAAGATAGCAGCAGCCAACAATCCCGCATTTACCGCGCCCGCGCTCCCAATCGCCAAGGTTCCCACGGGGATGCCTTTGGGCATTTGGACAATCGATAAGAGGGAATCGAGGCCTTGCAAGGCTTTAGATTGCATGGGAACACCTAACACCGGCAATTGGGTCTTAGCGGCAATCACCCCGGCTAAATGTGCAGCCCCTCCAGCCCCGGCGATAAACACCTGCACACCACGAGCTACCGCTTGACTAATATAATCCACCAGGGCATCTGGGGCCCTATGCGCGGAAAGAACACGGCATTCATGTGTAATGTGAAGTGTGGTGAGAGTCTCGCTGGCTAACCGCATCGTGTCCCAATCCGATTTACTTCCCATAACAATCGCCACTTGCAATGATGACTCAACCATAAGCTATCCTGCTCCTCCTTATTTCTTTGGATTGGCGGTTAAAGCAAACTTCCGGAAAACCCGCTTACGATAACCAAGTTGACCATCTAAAGTGTACTGTCTTAAACTAAGGTACTCTTAACATTTTTAGGGAATTCTCAGTAGAGACCACCAACTTTTCTCGCGGTGCTTTCTACCGCAGAGATGTATTATTCACTTTTTTCATAACGGGAGAGAAGTATTATGGCAATACGTCTTGGAGATGAAGCACCAAATTTTACGGCAGAAACGACGCAAGGCACCGTGAACTTCCATGAATGGCTAGGAGACGGATGGGGTATTCTCTTTTCACACCCAAAGGATTTCACCCCCGTTTGTACCACGGAATTGGGAGCCATGGCTAACTTGATGGAGGAATTTAAAAAACGAAACCTCAAAGTGTTGGCCGTCAGTGTGGATCCCCTTGATTCCCATAAAGGTTGGGTCAAGGATATAAATGAGACTCAACACTGCACCGTAAGTTATCCCATCATTGCCGACCCCGAACGAAAAGTCGCGAACCTCTATGACATGATTCACCCCAATGCGCTGGATAATATGACCGTTCGCTCCGTGTTCGTGATCGGACCGGATAAAAAAGTCAAATTAACCCTCACCTATCCCGCATCGACTGGCAGGAATTTCAACGAAATTCTCCGTGTCGTTGACTCACTCCAATTAACGGCCAAATATAAAGTCGCGACGCCGGCAAATTGGAAAGATGGAGAGGATTGCATCATTACACCCGCAGTGACAGACGAAGAAGTGCCAAATCTCTTTCCAAAAGGGCATCGGGTGGTTAAACCATACCTTCGCTACACCCCTCAGCCGAACCGCTAAGAGATTCTTTCTTACCATACCTTTGAGACAGCGCCACGCAGGTGTGGCGCTGTTTTGGGTTCATCAGACTTTTCGTCTCCCTCCCGATCTGCAGAAGTTGTTAAATATTCCAAATTTCTTATACTATTGCCCTTTTTCATTATTCCCATTCAGAACGCCCATCCGTTCCAACCCCTTCACAGTACTCTCCCAAAAGCGGCAAAGGGGTGAAGTTTTCAATCAAACGATATCAAGGTGACGAGGAAGAACTGGATGAAGAGATCCATCAAGATTGATAGGTCTCAAACAGGGCAACATCCATCAGGTAAGTGCGACGGCAAGGCCGGCATCTGAATTCTACGGCATGACGTTCAACATGAACCGAACTGATCCGAATATCTTCAGGGTGCCCACGAAAACATCCCTCAAGAAGGAGCATTTCATTGTTCCCGCTTTCGGTCTTTTTCCTTGGTTGGGCAGTCACTGGATGAAGGGTTAAACGGTGACGCATCCGGCAATTCGTACAAACCACACCAATAATTTCCGGTGGGGAGACCAATTTTAAGTTGAGGGACAGCTGGTGCACGGAGAAGCATTGCTGAAGAAATGCTCCGCTTTTATACACGCTCATACGAAATATCCCATGACGCACTTGCATTCAAATTCACATCAACCGCCTTGATTATATCTGGCTCATTTCTGCAGGAAGAACCCGGTTAGCCAGTGAGGTCATTTTGAAAAGGATCCGGCGGTTTGGGAATTTGGCAGACCTCCCGTTCCCAACGGCGTAAAACCCCATCTTTACCAAAGTTTAAGATATACATAAAACAATACACTTTTTCGCGCGGCCCACCCTGGGCTCCCCCCATCAGGCTTCCTGCCTGCTTACCAAAGGATTTGACTCCTGACGGGTCCAACTCACTTTCGGAAATGGCAAACCTGTACGTCCAGGTGGTCTCGTCGGAAAGCAATGGCTCTTTGACCATATGCGGTCTTCCCAGCTTCCCTTTGACATCAGACTGAGTTAACACGCCCACGCCACCGTCGAAATAGCTATCCCGCCAGGGAGCGCAGGCCACCAATGCGAGACAGAGCATGAAGACTGCACATGAAAGGATTTGGTTCACAACAACAAGGCGAGACGTCCTTCTACCGGATGATTCAGTCATCACCCCTTGCCTTGAGAACCCAAATAACAGGCTTTCACTAGTGCGAACACTTGCGCAACTAAACCCGTGACGATCATCCCTAAAGCAGTCGGAAGCATAAGAGAACCAGGATGATCCAACCCATGAATTCCAAGCATAAATCCTCCAGCGACACACAGAATCCCTACCACTCTCGCCATCATGACGGAACTTCGTTTCCCGGTCGAACCGGAATCAGGAGGATCATTTTCTGAGGTGGATGGCATATTGACTGGTTTTCGTGACGTGGTCATATTCTCAGCTTTTGGTCAGTTTTCTGTATCTGATTTGATGGGGACGTTCCGCGGCCTTCCCCAATCGTTTTTTGCGATTGGCTTCATATTCACTGTAATTTCCTTCAAACCAACTCGCTTGGCTGTTCCCTTCAAAGGCTAAAATATGGGTGGCGACACGATCAAGAAACCATCGATCATGACTGCTGATCACTGCACACCCCCCAAAATGGTTCAATCCCTCCTCTAAAGCCCGCAAGGTGTTCACATCCAGATCATTCGTAGGCTCATCCAGCAACAGGAGGTTTGCCCCTTCTTTCAACATCCGGGCTAAATGAACCCGGTTGCGCTCCCCACCGGATAAATCCTTGACCATTTTTTGCTGATCGGACCCGGAAAAATTAAACCGGGACACATACCCACGCGAATTAATTTCCACCTTTCCTAACGACACGGTTTCTTTTCCATCCGAAATACACTCCCAGACATTAAGATTGCCATCGATCTCACGATTCTGATCCACGTATCCCAGTTTGACGGTTTCTCCCAATATGAGAGTGCCCGTATCCGGCTTGACCAAACCCGCAATAATTTTAAACAGGGTGGACTTTCCCGCACCATTCGGACCGATGACGCCAACAATACCGCCTTTGGGTAACGAAAAGGACAGATTATCGAACAAGAGATTATCCCCGTAGCTTTTCGAGAGATTGGCAGCTTCCACCACGACATCGCCAAGCCGCGGGCCGGAAGGAATATAAATCTCCAAATCATCGGCCTGTGAAACCTGTTCCTCACCAACCAGTTGTTCATACCGTGTGACACGGGCTTTGCCTTTTGCCTGACGCCCTTTGGGGGATAGGCGGATCCACTCCAATTCCCGTTCCAAGGTTTTTTGACGCTTCGACTCCGTCTTTTCCTCCTGAGCCAATCGTGCTTTTTTTTGCTCCAACCAGGAGGAGTAATTTCCCTGGAACGGCACCCCTTGCCCGCGGTCCAACTCCAAAATCCATCCCGCGACATTATCTAAAAAATAGCGATCGTGGGTAACGGCGATCACCGTGCCCTTATATTGCTGAAGATGCTGCTCCAACCACTGCACTGTTTCCGCATCCAAATGATTGGTGGGCTCATCCAACAACAAAATATCCGGCTCTTGAATAAGGAGGCGACATAAGGCCACCCGTCGACGCTCCCCTCCGGAAAGATTATCAACCTTGGCATCGGGTGGGGGACAACGAAGTGCATCCATCGCAATTTCGAGTTGATGTTCTAATTCCCATCCATTCACCGCCTCGATTTGTTCCTGCAATTTTCCCTGTTTTTCTAATAACCGCTCCATCTCATCCGGGCTGAGATCCTCTCCAAATCGTTGACTCAATACTTCATACTCCCGAAGTAATCCCACAACATCCGCACGGCCTTCTTCAACAACTTCCTTGACCGTTTTCCCTGGCTCAAAATGAGGTTCCTGCTCAAACAACCCAACCGAATACCCTTTCGAAAAGGTGATTTTTCCGATGTAGTTTGAGTCAAGCCCGGCAATAATGCGCAAAAGGGTGCTTTTTCCAGATCCGTTTAACCCTAACACGCCAATTTTGGCCCCATAATAAAATGACAGGTAAATATCCTTCAAAACCTGCTTTTTGGGAGGGTGGATTCGACCGACTCCCACTAAAGAAAAAATCACTTGTTTATCATTCACACTCATGCCATACGCTCCCTAATTTCATGAACATACCTTACCGATGACGTGAATCGGCAGAAATTTTAATTTTAGCAAAGGTATGAGATCATTCACAATGCAATGCCCAATGGAAAGGCCATCACACGCCTCATGAACACCCTTTTCACAGCCTAGCCAACCCTCGCCGTTTTCCAGCAGGAGTATCAAATCAACTTCGCAGAAAGTGGTTTGAATTAGGTGCCGATCGCGGTATCATAAAAGATAAACAGATGGAAGCCCGCTTGGTTTCAACCATGACAGAGACCGACAGTGGATGACTTACCCCCTTATAGAGGTTGCCAAATGCTTTCGTCCATTAACTTTTGTAGCCACTGCGGTACAGAAGTTGAACAGAAAATCCCATCTGGCGAAACCCTCCTTCGTGCAGTCTGTCCCGCTTGCCAGACAATCCATTACCAAAATCCCAAAATTGTGGCGGGCTGTATTCCCGAATGGGAAGGACAAATCCTCTTATGCCGACGGGCCATAGAACCCCGATTAGGTTTTTGGACATTCCCGGCTGGCTTTATGGAGTTAGGAGAAAGCACGGAAGAAGCTGCCGCCCGAGAAACGTTTGAGGAAGCCAATGCCAGAGTGGCAATACATTCATTGTATGGGATATTTAGTTTACCCCATGTGAGTCAGGTCTATGTGGTCTATCGTGCGGCCTTACAGGATCTTGAATTTGGGCCAGGCGAGGAAAGTCTTGAAGTCCAACTCATGTCCATTGAGAGCATCCCATGGGAACATCTCGCGTTTCCGGTTATTCAGGAAACCTTGCGTCGATATGTGGAGGATGTTTGCAAGACACATATCCAGGTACATTTTGGAACAGTGTCTACCCAAAAACATTCGGCTGTAGATTCATCAGCATCCTTGTTAGCCAATGGTTCTTCTCCATCCATGCACCATCCTGCTGAATAACCCGTCACAGTCCTCACGTTCCAGACACCCGGTTACCGCCTTGTCCTGGCTTCGCGGGGATCTGTTGAATATTGGAAATATTTTGCCTTTTGTTCCGCGCATGGGGCACCGAGAGCATGACGAAAAAAATCAGGGAGTGTTCAAAAATGACCGTCCAGCAAGGCCGCAGCCAGTTGACGGGCGGAGCGTACGAAGGAGTACGTGAGCACGGTCAAGGGGCGAGTACGCCGCTGGCCTGCCTGCCGAGCCTACTCCGCCGAAGTAGCTTCGGCTACGAAGGCCGGGAGTTCCAGCGCAGGCACGGCAGCCTTTTTCAACACTCCCCGCGGCGTTCTAAATCAAGGAGGGCTTCTTTAATAGGTAATCCTCCACCATATCCCACCAGATGTCCGTTCTTTCCAATAACCCGATGACAGGGCACGATAATGGAAATTGGGTTCTGCCCATTGGCCGCCCCCACGGCACGAGAAGCCTTGGGATTGCCAATTTGGCTAGCAATGCCACTATAGTTGACTGTGGCCCCATACGGGATATGTCGGAGGGCACGCCAGACCGAGAGTTGAAAATCAGTGCCTTGCAGCGATAATTCAACATGGAATGTTCGCAACTTTCCTGCAAAATAGCCCTCCAGTTGCTGAATGACCTCCTGGAACGGACCCCGTCGTTCTTTCCAGGCAAGATCAGGCTCAACGGGATGGGGGCCATTCTGAAAATTCAGTCCGCTCAGCCCCCTGGTATCTGCAACCAACAATAATTCTCCAACTGGACTGGGCCATGTCCAAAAGAAAAAATGGGGTTGAGTTATTCTATTCATATTGAATGCTCGCGTTCCTCATTGCTCAACAATGCGTCTCTCATTTTTACACTCAGGATTTCAAATTTCAGGGGTTTCTAAGGAACATACTTGCTGGGGATTTGAACACGATCCGGACCAGATTCACAATCACAAACTTCTGGTTACCCGGGAGGGACTGGCAAGGATCTATTGTACTGGAAACCTCTTGTCATTTTTTGGGGGGATTTGGCCTGTACCACAGGCGATAGAATAGAAATAGAATGGATCGCCAAACCAGCCCATCGCCATCTTCCGCCGAACCACCCAGGGCCTGACCATACTCTTAGACGTATCGTTTCCGTCGTCCGAAGATCGAGGACAATCCAATGACCACGGGATCATTCCCCGATGTTTCACGTACAAACCGGTTAAAGTGAGAATTCCCTGGCTATTGCAATTGGCCCAGCAACCTGTTCAGGAGAAATGAATGAAAAAGCTGAAGCTTGGAGAATATGCCTAAAGACAAAAAAGTCCCTGAGAAAGAAGTAACGTGATGCAGATCATCCGTTCCTGATAACTGATTGAGAAATGAACCGTCCAAGCCCTGAGAAAGGTGACACATGGATCCTGGGCATCTTTCCCGTCAAGCCGAATCAAGTATCCCATGAAGCCATAAATTAATACCTGATGACGTTTGGCATTTCCCTCCTCATGACTCGATTTCAAACGGGTAGACTTGCCATCAATCCTTGGCTATGATCGGCACATGTCCCTAAATCATCATATCGATCAATGGTGTCGATTCCGTGGCATAACCTTGCTTCAACTAGCTGAGAAAACCGGTGTGCAGATCAACACGTTACAATGCGTGCAAAGCGGCACTCTGGATGCATCCGTCTCGTTATTTGAAACCATCGCCGGACATTTAAATATTCCCACTGCTTGGTTACATTACGATCCTCGAGTCATTCAACGGTTGTGGAACGACCCCGACGAGGATAATCAAGAACTTACCGACCCACCTTCATCCGACCCGCTTTTTCAACGAATTATCCAGGCATGCCGTGAATACCAGGACATATTCGTCTTGCTCACAAGTATACTCCACCACGGAGATCCCAAGTTAATTCGCGCCGCTCAGGTGAGCCTCCAAAGCCTTTTGAAACAGGCACGTCCCACTACCGTCCCATGGGGATCGAGACCTCCAGGACACTTTGAACCCCCCAGCGATTAAGGGGCTGTTGAATAAATTCAATATCTTTCCTGTTGATCCACATTGGGGGGACCCGAAAGCCATAAAAAAAATGGGGAGTGTTCAAAAAGGCGCGTCCAGTCCTGAGGCCGCTCGAAGGGAAGGCCGCAGCCCCTTGGACGGGCGGAGCGTACGGAGGAGGACGTGAGCACGGCCAAGGAGCGAGAACGCCGCTGGCCTGCCTGCCGAAGCTCGGCGCAGGCACGACGGCCCCTTCGGCCAGACTCAGGGCATGCTTTTTCAGATGGTATCAAGCAGGCCGTACCGTAGACACGAGGCAAAAAAACCGGTCACCCTCCAGCAGAACAATTTATTTATTCATGGACCCGAGGTCCTCTCCCTAACGCCTCATTCTGAAGGAGGTTGACGATGACCTATTGTGGCATTGATTTAGCGAGCAAGACCAGCGCGGTGTGTGTGCTGGATGCGACGGGCAAGATCTTCCGGGAACAGATGGGCCCCACCGACCCCACAGGGTTTTCGCAGAGCCGGCAGGGGGGAGGGCGGATGCGCTGTGTGGTGGAGGCGGCTCCTTGAGCGGCATGGGTGGCGCAGCTCCTGGAGGAACTGGGCCATGAGGTCGTCGTGAGTGATCCGCGCCGGGCCAAGGCCGTGATTCAGACGAAGAACGAAGAACAAGACGGACAAGTTGGATGCGCAGCACGTGGCGCAGCTCGCCCGCACGGGGTGGGACACGGCCGTTCACCGCAAGACGAAGGCGGCTCGCCTGCAGCGGACCCAGCTCCAAGCGCGGCAAGGGTTGGTCGCGACGGCGCAGGCGGCTCGGAGCCGGGGGCTACTGCAGGCCCATGGTATGCAAGTGGACCCAGTGTCGGCAGGGCCGTTGGGGCCGCGGGGGCAGACGCTGGTCGCCCCGCACGCCCCCGCGCTCTGGCCGCTTTTCGCCCCCGTAGTCAGTAGCTCTCAGCAAGCTCGCGAGGCGGCGCAGGCGGTGGAGCAGACGGTCAACCGATAGGCGCAGCAGGATGCGGTCTGCCAGCGCTTGATGCCGGTGCCGGGGGTCGGCCCCCTCGTGGCCAGCACGTATGTGGCCACGATTGCTGATCCCACGCGATTTGCGACCTCGACCCCGGTGCCCGCCTAGTGTACGGACCGGGGTCAAGGGTAACAAACGTACCGGACACATAGGTAACACCTGTCTTACTTGTTGGTACGTAGATCAATCGTCTTGATCCGATGATGACAAAAGAGCACG
>WHTE01000126.1 GCA_009377845.1 Nitrospirales bacterium
AGGCAGACTTTGTGGTCTTCTCAGGAGAGATGAAAAGATCAAGCAGAGTAAAAGCCGGTCCCAATCTCTTTTAGAAAATTTTTATTCGTTTTTCCTCTCTCACCAAGGGATTGTGGCTCTTCTACTGAAATGCTTTCTGTTATTGGCTTAAGGCACCCCTCTTTTTACATAGAATGCGTTCTCTAATCAGTGTTCACAAAGACCCATGCTGGATAGGCAGGAAGCTTCAGGGAGATGTGCTCGGAATGCTGAATCGACAGGACGGAGGGAGCCAAGTGTTCTTCCTGACCTCCAAAGGCGGATGTTCCACTATCAAGCCGGTTTTCCCAATTCCCTTTCGGAAGTTTAGCCAAGGCCAGTGTAGAATTGTGGTGAAACCCCAGGAGAATGAGGGCTTCAGGCCCTTGTTTGGCTCGTCGATGGATGATCAGTAACTGACTTTTCGGATGAGACCCAACCTGAACCCTATCGCCTTTTGCTCCAGTGCCAAGTGCTGGGACGGATTTGCGCAATTGAATCAGGGCCTGGCACCACCGCAAGTGAGCCTGTTGTTTCCGATCCGTTTCCAGGCAGGGTTGAAGTCTGGAACGATCAAAGGTCCCTCGATCATAGGGATCGGGGGTGTCCGTCCGTCCGAACGCGGCGAATTCCCTTTTTCGCCCCTGTCGGACGGCTTCAATTAAGGCAGTATCTCCGTGGTCGATAAAATACAGAAACGGAGCCGTTTCACCATACTCTTCCCCCATAAATAAGAGGGGAATATAGGGCGAGAGAAGAACGGCGGCATTGGCGACTTTGAGGGCTTCAAAACTTATCAGGCTACTGAGGCGGTCTCCCTGAGCCCGATTGCCGATTTGATCATGATTTTGGGCGCACACCACAAATTGACCTGGCGAGCAGTGCTTGAAGGAATTACCATGCCTCCGCCGTCGGTGTGGAGAATATTGTCCGGTATAGACAACCCCCTCTCGTATGGCATTGGCCACGTCCTTCAGCTGGCCAAAATCTTCATAATACCCACCGCGCTCTTTCGTGAGCACGGAATGAAGGGCATGATGAAAATCATCACTCCATTGTCCGTCCAAGCCATACCCGCCTTTTGAGATAGACGAAATAATTCGAACGTCATTCAGGTCGCTTTCGGCAATCACATGTACCTGGCGATTGAGCCGTAGTCCCTCCGTATGGACTGCTTCCCCGATATCCTGAAGAAGATGCTTGGCGCTGAAATCAAAGATGCCGTGGATCGCATCCAAGCGTAAGGCATCAATATGATACTCATGAATCCAATATACGGCATTGCTGATCACAAAATGTCTGACGGCGTCGCTCTCAGGCCCATCGTAATTGATTGCGCTGCCCCAGGGAGTTCTGTAGGTGTCGGTAAAATACGGACCAAAATCCCCAAGGTAATTCCCTTCCGGGCCCAGGTGGTTATAGACTACGTCCATAATCACCGCGAGACCGGCTGCATGACAGGCATCCACGAATCGCTTGAGACCGTCCGGTCCTCCATAGTTGTGTTGCGGAGCAAAGAGATAGGTTCCATCGTATCCCCAATTTCTGGTTCCAGGGCATTGCGCCACCGGCATGAGTTCAATGGAGGTGATTCCAATTTGGTCACGCAAATAGGGCAGGCGGCCGATAATGGCATCGAAGGTGCCTTCAGGTGTGAAAGTTCCGGTGTGTAGCTCGTAAATGATGTAGTCCTCAAGCGGCATTCCACGCCATTGTCGATCCGTCCAGGAAAAACCATGAGGATCGATAATTTCCGATGGGCCGTGTACTCCATCCGGTTGCGAGCGGGAAGCCGGATCAGGGCGAGCAAGGGTGTGATTTAACAGATACTGGTAGCGGGTGCCTGGAGAGATGTTCTGTACGGTGCCTTTCCAATACCCAAATGTTTCCTGGCTAAGGGGAATTGGTTTGTCAACACTTCCCATGATTTTGACGGCGACCGAATGGGCTTTGGGCGTCCATACACGAAACTCTACACAAGAGGCGTTGATAAAAGATGCCCCAAGTTCTAATCGCCATGGTAAAGCCTTCAAATTTCTCAAACGTCTTTCCTCCCTGTCGGTTATTCTTCGATCGGAATCGTTGGCTGGCTATGATTGAAAGAATAGCAAATGAATGGCTGTAGATGGAACGCCAAGAGCGTCTAAGCCCGTTTGCTCCGCTTAGGGATTTTCTATATCATGACGGCCCACTTTTGCCGATATCCAGAAAACCATATCCAGGAGAGCCGTATTGATGAATATTTGGCCAGGTCGATCATACCCGCTTGGTGCCACATGGGATGGGCAGGGAGTCAATTTCGCCTTGTTTTCCGAAAATGCGACCGGTGTGGACCTTTGTCTGTTTGATAATGAACTCCAGGACCAGGAAACCAACCGGATTACTCTTGAAGAACGAACAGATCAAGTATGGCATGTGTATTTACCTGAAGTTCGTCCGGGCCAACTCTATGGATACCGGGTGCATGGGCCTTATGATCCACAGGTGGGACACCGGTTTAACCCTTCCAAGCTTCTGATCGATCCGTATGCGAAATCATTGACTGGGGTCATACGATGGTCGGATTCCATGTTTGGCTATCGCTTTGGTGATCCGGCTGGAGACCTGTCGTTCGACGATCGGAACAATGCTGCGAATGTTCCCAAAGGGGTTGTCGTGGACCAGGCCTTTAGCTGGGGGGAAGACCATCGTCTGAATACTCCCTGGGAGCACACGGTGATTTATGAAGTCCACGTCAAGGGCATGACGATGCGACATCCCGATGTCCCTGAATCATTGCGAGGGACCTATGCCGGTTTAGCGTCTCCAGCAATTATTGAATATCTGCAATCACTCGGGATCACAGCAGTGGAATTGCTTCCGGTTCATCATTTTGTGAATGATTTATATCTTGAAGAAAAGGGCCTCACCAATTACTGGGGGTACAACTCCATTGGGTATTTTGCGCCGGACATCCGATATTCGGCTTTCCCTGGTCCAGGCGAAAAGGTTTATGAGTTCAAATCCATGGTCAAAAAATTTCATAGTGCCGGAATCGAAGTCATCCTCGATGTGGTCTATAACCATACTGGAGAAGGGAATCACTTAGGGCCGACCTTATCATTCCGGGGGATTGATAACGTGTCCTATTATCGGGTGTCTCCCAAAAATCCACGCTATTACATGGATTATACCGGCTGTGGGAATACGCTGAATGCCCGGCATCCACGGACCTTACAGCTGATCATGGATAGTTTGCGTTATTGGGTGAATGATATGCATGTGGATGGGTTCCGATTCGATCTGGCATCAGCACTTGCACGTGAGTTGCATGATGTGGATCGACTCAGTGCCTTTTTTGACATCATCCACCAGGATCCTGTGTTGTCGCAGGTGAAGCTGATTGCCGAACCGTGGGATCTAGGGGAAGGCGGATACCAAGTGGGGAATTTTCCGCCTGGGTGGGCGGAGTGGAATGGAAAATACCGTGATTCTATCCGCCGGTATTGGAAAGGGGATGGTGGATTGCTTGGGGAAATAGCCCATCGTTGGTCCGGCAGCAGCGATCTTTATGGTGAAAGTGGGCGCCAACCCTACGCCAGCATTAATTTTGTGACTGCCCATGACGGATTTACCCTTCATGATTTGGTGTCCTATGACCATAAGCACAATGAAGCCAATCAGGATGGGAATCGGGATGGGTCCGATGACAATCAAAGTTGGAGTTGTGGCGTGGAAGGACCGACCGATGACCCTGCGATTCAGGAATTGCGTGACCGGCAGGTCAGGAATTTTTTCGCCACGTTGCTGTTATCCCAGGGAGTGCCGATGATCTGTGGCGGGGATGAATTGGGTCGCACGCAACAGGGTAATAATAATGCCTATTGCCAGGATAATGAGTTGAGTTGGTTTAATTGGAACCTGACGCGATCCCAACTCGGATTACTGGACTTTGTGAAACTGCTCATTGAAATTAAAAAAACCCATCCGGTGTTTCATCGCCGGAGGTTTTTTCAAGGGCGCCGGATAGAAGACTCAGAAGTGAAAGATATTGCCTGGTTCGGTTCGCATGGAAAAGAAATGTCACATGAGGATTGGGAGATGGGATTCCGCACATTGGGGATCCGGTTAGCGGGGGATGCCATCGTGGAGAAAGATCCTCAAGGTCGACCGATCGTCGATGAGACGTTTCTGGTGTTATTAAATGCGCATCATGAGAACGAGTCCTTCATACTTCCTGCACATACGAAGTCGGTGCGTTGGGAACTCGTGTTCGATACGGCCTTCCCCTTTGATAAGAAAAACATTCACCAGGGCAAACTGCTGAAAGGAGGGCAACCCTACCATTTAGTTTCTCGGGGGTTTGCCCTGTTTCGATCCCCAAAACTCTGACCAATACCTATGAGCCTCCTCTAAAAAATCTGTGGCTGAGTGGGTCCTGATGCATGAGGAACCATTCCAGATGACAGGGCACATGCCAGATGGAACTGTTGAATAATTGAAATATTTTTCCTGTTGATCTGCATGTGGGAAACGGAGAGCCATACAAAAAATACGGGAGTGTTCAAAAAGGCGCGTTTGAAGATCGTGAGGAGTAAGAAGTGAAGCTCCCCGCCCTTTGGGCGGGGCCTGGAGTTTCTACATTTTTTCAAGCTGCGGCCGCCTGAACCAAGCCTGGATCGGTGATTTCGAACCCAAAAGGAACAAGGAGGTCCGGTTGTTGCGACATTTCCTTGCGCAGGAGCGTGATGAGATCCAAACAGGAGGGTCGTCGAGCGTTGCGGCGCCACTTGGGAAGCTCGGCATAAGCCGTTCCTCGCTCAGGGCCAAACGCGTGCAGCGAGGCCAGCAGCAGCGCGCTGTAGGAGGCGACCGCCAAGACCGGTTGTTTGGGTACGGCCGTCACATTCCATAACTGCGCTTGTCCCACCCCCAAGGTCTCCTTCTCGTCGCGGTGATTCACTTCGATCTGCCACCGGTCAACATAGATTTGCAGTAACTGCTTGACCGAACTGTGCAAGTCGCTGGTCAACAGGTACGCCGGATCGCGATAGTACAACTTTTTGCTCTGACTCTTGCGATAGGGAGTGGGCGCCATGACGATCAGGCGAAGCGGACGCTGTCCGGCGCCACGCTGCCAGAACACATCCGTGACTTGTTTATGGCTCATCTTGCGCCGCTTCCCGCCATAAAAGATTTGGGTTGTTTTCCAGTTGCGGCTCTCGTCTTGGCGCACGTGTTCGGGAGTAAACTTCTCGGTCCCATAAAACCGACGCGAATCGGACGCGGCGCCAAAACACAGTCTCGCATCCTTGCGGGCCCGGACCAGCAGCACCGACCGTTCCGGAATCTCTCCAAAACAGGTGCGATTACAAAAGCTGCCATCGCCGGCTAATACCAGGATCTTGTGGCGGCCTCCGGCCTGATCGAACTCCTGCCGAAGTTGCTTGCCCATCTCGACAAAACGGCGCGACAGGTTCCGCTGTTTCACCGCTTCGCGATACTGCTCCTGCATCTCCTCGGTGGCTTTCTTGCCAGGGCGCTTGACGCGCGAGACCTCCTCAAAACGAATCGGCAAGGCGTGCGCACCGACCGGACTGGTGCGGTGCAGCGGCACCAACAGCGCCGCCTGCAGAAACCGCAACCCCAACACCAGATTGACGTGGAAGGGCGGCGACAACGGATCGCGTTGATAGAACGCCTGTGGAATGGCGCGTCCGGTTTTCCGCAAGCGCGTATCGTCGAGGGCCACGCCGACCAGGCGTTGCGGGCAATGCGCCAACGCGCGTTGCAGGATGGGCCGGAACAACTGCTGCGGCTCCCATTGGCAGCGAGAATGAAGGAAATACTCCGCGCTCCAACTTCGGTGCTGGCCGCCGTTGGTCCAGATAATTCGGGACAGGCAACGACGCCCCAGGCAGACCAGCGAGCCCAGGGCTTGCCGGACGCCACGGTGAAAGGTGCGTGGTTGAGGAAACACGCCACGCCAGTCCCGCGCGATAGAGAGGAATTCAGCAAGGAGGCTCATCGCGCCTCCGGCCGGAGCGAGAAGGTGTTTTTCTCCGGCCGCAGGAAACGGTCCGAGCGGGCCACCTTTTTGGTCAGCGAAGAGACCAAGCTCTCCCGGTCGATGGTCACCCCGAACTGCTGCTGAATGCGGTCGAGGATCTGGGAGACATGGAGCGGGGAGCGGGCCTTTTTGAGTATGTCGAATGCCATATCGATCTGCGACAGACCTTTGCGGCGGCGCGGCGCGGCTGACGAAGGCGCGCCCTGGCGTAGGCGGCGGACGGCGCGGAGTTGCGCATCCAGAGAGGCTTCAAACACGCTAAGAATGAGATCCTTGGTTTCATCGTTCATGGAGATCTCTTGAGCATAAGGGGCACAGGAGAAGGATGACATGCTTACGTAGGTCTGTCAAGGAAAACTTTCATCGACAGACGTATGGAAGAGAAAATTCCGTTGCCTCATCGGATCAAACAATCTACCTCGGAAATGTAGAAACTCCAGTCCCCGCCCTTTGGGCGGGGCTTCTTTAAAACCTAAAAACCTACTGCTTGTGCCTTCGCTTCGCTCCGCGCTGCCATTCATCTCCATGCGAAGCATGGGGCTTTCTGGCAGTTTTAGTAAAATGACAAAAGTCAACACGTTCAGCGTGTCCTTCTCCCAACTCCTTACTTTTCACTTCTCACTTTTCACTGGTTCGGACAACGCCGCTGGCCTGACTGCCGAGCCTACTCCGCCGAAATAGCTTCGGCTACGAAAGCCGGGAGCTCCGGCGCAGGCACGGTGTCATTTTTCAACACTTCCCAAGAGGGAACTAAAAGGTCAAGAGTGACCCTCTCGTCCTGGCGAGACCCTTGCCCCTGCGATCAGTTCCCTAGGAGCCTGTCGGACTTGGGAATCGAAAGCGAAAAAGTCGCTGAATGAGGGCAGATTGTGACGATTTCGCCGGCCCAATTAGTGGGACGATGGTCCAAGAAAGCGGCGAAATATGGACCGCTTAGACACGTTTGCAGCCGATTCTTCCTAAGTCCGACAGGCCCCTAGATGACAAATTTTTTGCTGCGTTCCACGATGCCGGAGACGGTTTCTTTGGCATCGTCCGCAAATTCTCCTGCCCGTTCACTGGCGTCTTCCATCATGTGCTTTAATTGACGACGGGTTCGGGAACCCGATTGAGGAGCCATCAACAGTCCCAAACCGGTACCGAGAATCACTCCGACCATTAATGACAGCCCCGCCAGCATGACATATCGTGTATCGCTATCCATGTGAAACTCCTTTGTTAAAAATTGACAGTGAAAAATCTGTCGCGTTTATCAAATTGTTGTCCCGGCGAAACGTTATGAAGGGCGACGTTGGTGTAAAAGAATTTCTCGCTCCGCTTGGAGCCAATCTTCCCAATCGCTTCCGTGCTGGCCCCCGCGTTTTTGATGGATGTCATAGGCGCGTTGGGCAATACGTTCACGCAATTCTTCGGATAACGCCATAGAGGGACCCGGGTAGGGAATCTTGGGACGCTGGGTTTCTGTCTTGGGCGACATGGTCCGTTGGGCTGTGGCCGATGTCCCGGTCTTGCTTGTGGTCTTTTTTGCCGGACTGTTGGCCGATGCCACTTTTTTGGTGGTTAGTTTTTTCTTGGGTTGCCTGTCTTCTGGTGTTTTAGCGGGCATGCTTAGGTCTTAACCTCCTCCTCTTTTCTTAGGTGGGATGACGGCTGTCTGTCGTGATGATGTGTACGCCATTGTACCGGAAATGTTGGTTGTCTTCCAAGCAGCGAGAGGGTATCGGCAATATGTCCGGGATCCTCCCAGTCACTCCACGTCACACCTTTTATTTCAGCCATCGCGAGATGGTTCGGCATTTTGCTAAGGAAATCCTTCCAGAAACATCCTGGTGGTATCTCTTGAAAGGCCAAGGCCTTCTGATTCTGTTTCTCCGGCCGTCCTGTCAGGCTGCCCAGGGTCTCGAGGTTCTGAATAATCTCAGGGAACAGCTCTTGGCACTGGTTCCATAATATTTCCGTTTTGGCTAACACAATCCCGGAATTGAATAGAATGGAAGCTGGAGGAATGGACGGGTTTTTCATTGTTGTAATTGCCGGAAACGTCGAAGTCTGGCTTATCTCAATGGCGTGTACGGGTAATCCGGAAGCCCATCCCAGTTGCCTAGTTGTCCGTAGCCAGCCATGTCTCCCGACGGAATGGTCCGAATGGACACCCAGAAGAACCACACGGCCATTGAGGAGATTGGCTGCCCATACTGCTTGTTGAATCGTGCGGAGGAACTGGCGTTCTGGATAAAAAAACGACCGGGAAGGATACAGCACAATCGTTGATTTCGGATCTTGTGCGTGAACGGCGGCCAGACCGAGAAGGGCACTGGGGAGGGATCCTTTTTGAAAAGGCTCCATTGCGATCAGCCCTGGGACTCTTCCGCCAAGTTGGCGACACGTGTGTTGCAGGAACGATTGGGTGACAACCGTTATCTTACATTCCGGGTGGCTAAACTGGTCCGCCAGATCCCAGGTATGCTGCAGGAGGGATCGGGTCCCGACGAAGGTGCAAAACTGTTTTGGCGTATGAGAACCTTGCCACCTCGTGATAAAAGGGTCGAGGGGAGAAGATTCGTTCCCTGCCAGTATGATGGACCACAGCCCGGAATAATTAGTAAGGGACCTGGTCATGATGGCCTCCTTTATTGTATTGGCGATCTCTAGCTATTTTGGCTCTTCTCGACCAAAATCTTTTTCCCGACTCACCAGGATATCCAGAGGGAATGCTAAGATCTTGCTAGAGTAGAGAGAACCTCGCCAGTGTGGTATCCCGGCTTCCTCAGTGCCTTCAAAATCTTATTGCGCAATTGGATAGTTGCGCAAGTAAACGTTGTGGGCGAAAGCTTGTGGATATCTCCTCCTTGACCGCAGTCGTTTTTTATCAGGAAGACTGACGATGTATTTGCCCAATCTAAGCGCCTCAGGCTAATTATTGGGAGAGTCGAAGGGAACTGGGGGAACTACCAGTTTAGCGTGAATTGATTACTAGGAGCCTCTTGGAATTGGAGGATCGATAGGGAAAAAGCAGTTGAGCGAGGCCAGAGGTTGACGATTTCGCCGACCCTGAGTGGAGCTATGGTCCAAGATAGCCGCGACGTGCCTCCGGCGAAGGGCAATTTTGTTCAGCTGCAGGGATGGCTCTGTGATAACCGTCACGAGGGTCATGAGCCCTTGAACACCATGAAAGCCGGGTTAAAGTCGGGGATATCGTTGGCCAGAATACTGCGGATGCCCACGTGTCTGTGGGCTCATGGGCCTTGATCGTGCGCACCACGGCCCGCCCACAACCCTATCCAAATAAGCGCGAAGGATTGCAACGGCGCTGGTGCCGAGCACATCCTGAATAGATTGTCCGGTTATGGCGCGTGCATGGATGGGGTGATTGAACCATGTCGCATACGCCTGGTTGCTGAAACGGTATCGCGGGTCTGTTCCGGTATGGGACGCGAGTATGAGGATGGCATTGGCAACGAGTTGCAATTGCCGATCGGTGATCGGCTCTGGCGGGACAGGTTGAATTCCTTTTTTTTTGCCATGGGGCCGTGACTTCCAGTGACACCCATGGGTCGAGTGTGCCTCGAATCGTTCTGATCTGATCTGATCTGTTTAGGTCCTTCGCAGGGTCAATCGTAGGACCGGGTACTCAGAAGACACAAGATTGATCTTCCTTTACAATGACCATGCGCAATGGAGAAATTTGACCAATATGGATCAGAATGTCGTGCCACGGGCCGTTGCCTGATAGCCTAGTCCTACCTGGATTGCCGCATCCTGATGAATGACTGAAAGTGACTTCGTCCACAAGCCATCTCAACACGCAATGATTGAACTTAACGGTTCATGAGAAATGAGTGATACGGAGTGCCAAACCTTAAAAGTAAAAAAACAATTCTCCCTTTTCGACTCAACACGATGAAACTCGACCAAGCTTCGCGAAATGCGATTTGTCAATTAGGTCAACAGTATGGCCTTGAACCTGTCTACCATGATGGATTAGGTGTTGAGCGACAGGTTGACATCCATCATCTTCAACAAGTTCTGACAGGTATGGGAGTGAAGGCCTCCTCGAAGGAGGAAATTAGTGACTCACTTTCAGAAATTGCCTCTCGAAAATGGACACAGGTTATCGATACGGTTGTGGTGCGGTATCCTTCCGATCCTCTTTTCAAACTGCCCCTGTCTCTTCCTCTTGGTGATGTCGGGTTGGAAAAGGTTTCCCTGAATGTGCGGGTGACGGATGAGAAGGGAGCCTGTCGGCAGTTATTCATACCAGGGGCAAGCGGTGAGGTTTCTGCCGAAAAAACGATCCATGGCCTCAAGTACGTGCAAGCGCTTTTCCCTTTTACGGGAAAATGGTCACTGGGCTATTTCCGTCTTTCAGTCCATGCGACGATTCATCCGGAACGAACGGTGGAGGGAAATGCCCTTCTCATTGTGGCACCCCGGAAATGTTATCTTCCTTCTTCTCCCAAACGGGCTTGGGGGATTTCGCTTCAACTGTACGGATTACGATCAAAAAAGAATTGGGGGATTGGTGACTTTCGAGATTTAGGGGATGTCATGAGAGTGGCGGGAACTCGTTGGGGAGTTGCCACCATAGGGGTCAACCCTCTCCATATCCCGGCGGCAGGATTATCGAGCCCGTATTCTCCATCCAGCCGGCTATTTTGGAACCCTGTGTATCTGAATTTGGAGGGTGTCTACGAGTGGCGGACTTCGCCGGTTCTTCGTCGGAAGGCCAACAGTTCTCAATTTCAGCAGACCCTCAGGCAACTTCGAGACAGTCCACGGGTGGACTATGAAGCCGTGGGAAGGGTGAAACGGGAAATACTCGAGGAATTATTTCGAGTATTTAGACGACAACATCTTCATAATAAAAAGGCCACGCCACGTGGAAGGGCCTTTGCTCGCTTTGTCTCTCACCATCAACCCCATTTGACGCAGTTTTGCACCTTTCAGGCTTTGACGGAACATTTTGGGACTTGGGTATGGCGAACCTGGCCGAAAGAATTTCAGCATCCGCGGTCAAA
>WHTE01000127.1 GCA_009377845.1 Nitrospirales bacterium
CTTCATTTTTTAACCAGAAAAGTAAATGTTGATAACACTGAAGTTAATTAAGCAATGGATATGCCAAAAGGTCAGCAGGAAGGCGGCAAAAATTTTTGGCAAAAATCTTTAATGAAAACGTCTCGACCTCCTTCGTTCGTGATAGAGCGTCTCATTCTGACCGACCAGGCCTGTAGCAGATGGCATCAACGGGTGTGAGGAGTGAGAAGTGAAGTTTGCCGGAAAGAGTGAAGAGGAATGACCCATTTATTTTCTCCTGAGAAAAATGGAGACGAAGGAGAATTTTTGAAGAGATCATGAGGGGTGGTTGATACGGATACGGAATGAGGCAAAGAAAAAGCCAAACCACTTCCCTGCCATCTCACGCACCGATGTTTTTCGCCGAAACTCTTCACGGGGTTGAGGAAACACGGCTTGTAGGGTATCAAAAATACCCTGCTACCGAACAATCAGGACGGGGCACGGAGCCTGGTGTAACACGGAATGCGAGACGCTCCCCATTAACAATCTGGACAAACCTCCCCTGCCATGGGTGCCCATCATGATCAGGTCGGATTGGGAGGCTTTGGCTTGTTCAAGGATGGCATAGGCAGGATTTCCGATTCCAACATGAGCTTGATTGCCGATGTTCATCTGTGTGAGCTGGTCCGTGATACTTTTCATGCGTTCCCGGGCCTCTTCAATAGCCTGGATTTCCAGTAACTCCGATTGCCTCACCGTGGATGGCCAGGACAGTTGGGGTTGTGGCCAGACCGTGAACACTTCTACTTCAACGCGTGGTCGAAACGGCTGGAGGGCCAAGAATTGTAAAGCCGCTTCTGCGTCCTCCTGGCCTTCGATTGGCAGAAGGATCTTTCGTAATTGAGTGAGGGGGGCTTTGATGATCATGGTCGAACATGGCGCATGCATAAGAACCCGATGAGAAACGCTTCCCAGAATCAGTTCTTTCACGGGGCCAAGACCTCTGGCTCCCACCATGATCAGATTGGATCGTGCAGACCGTGCCGTTTCCACGATCACGTCGACCGGATGCCCGGTTTGATGGATCCGCTGCACATGAAAGAAATCGGCCGGGAGGTGTCTCCGGGCTTCATCAAGAATGGCTTCTCCTTCTTGTCGTAATTGGGCTTTGATTTCTTCCTGCGCCTCGGCTCTCAGATCCGGCGTAATCATGGGGTAATTGAAATCGGGAAGGTGCAGGGCATGAACCAGGGTCAATTCCTCCGGCGGCGTAAAATGTGCCAGGGCTTGAAGTGAAGAGGTTGAACAGGATGAGCCATCAACGCCAACGACAATTCTCATGGGGTCTTCCTTTTCAAAATTGCTGCCGTGCCACGCTTTACTACTATAACCAGCAAGAGAAATGCCATTGGAGTTCCATCTATTCTCTTTGATCTGTTCCTTTCTCTGAAGATCTGGTTATGCAGTCTTAAATGACAGAGGGGGACATCGCCAGTCGTTATAGAATCAATTGGAAAGGGTGTCTTTTCCGGAATTTTCAGAATGTTGAGATACGGGGAAAGACGGCAGCCTTTGTTCGTAAGTAGTTGGCCCCCATGGTGCAAATTGCTACAGTAGAAAAATTCTTGATTGGTGCAGAAGTCAACAGAGAGATTTGGAATCGTTCATTGTCGAGGGTGCTTAACAATCTGATGGGTCTGGATGAGTCTGATAGATGAGGAGTAACCACAGAGAAATGTATCGTCTCCAGGGTGGGTTCATCAGGCCATTTCCTACCCAGGCCGTGGCCTCAGGCGATACCGGGCCAAACAAAGGAATACTGCACATGACCAAAGATTCTCCACCTATTTTAGTCGTCGATGATCAACCTGAAATGCGGCAATTGTTACGGGACATCCTGGAGGAAGAGCACTATCGAGTCATGGTGGCAGGGGATGGTCACGAAGCGCTCAACCGGATGGAAACGGAGAAATTCCCTGTGGTCTTAACGGATTTGCGCATGAAAGGGATGGACGGGCTGGCATTATTAGATCATGTTCTTCGAAAGCATCCGGAATCCAATTTAATCATGATGACGGCGTTTGGCACGGTGGAGTCGGCCGTCGATGCGATGAAGCAAGGTGCCTTCGACTATCTCACCAAACCCATCAAGACCGATGAATTATTGGTGACCGTGACGAAAGCGATGCGCGAGGCTCTTCTTCGGCAGGAGGTGAAGCAATTACGGCAACAGGTCAGCCGGGAATTTTCGTTTGACCAGATTCTCGGAAAAAGTAAACCGATGAAAGAAATTTTTGATCTGATCCGGCGGGTGGCCGATTCACAGACGAATATTTTGATCACCGGAGAAAGCGGGACGGGAAAAGAACTCGTGGCCAAAGCCATTCATTTTAACAGTCAACGCAAGTCTGCACCCTTTGTCCCGGTGAATTGTGCGGCTATTCCGGAACTGTTGTTGGAAAGCGAATTGTTCGGTCATGTGCGGGGGGCCTTTACGGATGCCAAGTGCGACAAACCCGGTTTGTTTGAGGAAGCCCATGGTGGCACGTTGTTCCTGGATGAAATCAGTGAAATGCCTATGATGCTCCAGGCCAAGTTGCTCCGTGCCGTGCAAGAGCGGGAAATCCGGCGGGTAGGGGCCACTCGCTCAATGCCGATCAATGTCCGGTTGGTGGTGGCGACGAACGTCATGTTGGCCGAAGAGGTCAAGGCCAAGCGGTTTCGGGAGGATTTGTATTATCGTCTGAATGTGATTGAAATTCGCTTGCCTCCCCTTCGGGATCGCAAAGAGGATATTCCTATCCTGGTTCACGGATTACTTCAAAAAAGTGCGACCGCGCAGCAGAAGCACATTGAAGACGTGGTGGAATCGGCCATGGCCCGGCTGATGGATTATCATTGGCCCGGTAATGTGAGGGAATTAGAAAATATCCTGGAGCGCGCCGCGACCCTCACACCAGGGGAAAAAATTTCTTTAGCCGATCTCCCCTTGAATATTCGTGATCTCCAAGGGGACGGACAATTAATCGGAGATGCGGCGGAGCGGTTACTGCCCTTGGAACAATTAGAAAAGTCCTACATTCGTCGGGTGTTGGATAAAATGGGCGGAAATAAATATCAAACCGCTCATGTGTTGGGAATCGATAGAAAGACGTTGTATCGCAAGCTCGCTGAAATGGAGGAAAAAGAGTGAACGGGTGTCAAGTCAGAAACGCAAAAGGAAGACGAGAGGCGTCAGGCGGGAGGCGTTTGATACCCCAAGCAAGAGAAGAGATGGATATGGCAGCATATGGCGTGCAGGGCCAAGAGTAGATTTGACTCAAATCGACAAGATATAACCAATTCCATGAAAATGGTGACGCCTCACCTCTCACTGAAGTCTTTTCGCCGTTCACTTGTTCTTGTATCGTAATTTCTTTGCGCCGTATTCTCGTTTCGGCATATCGGCATAATTGTTCCTATTACTAGTTACTATCAACCGATGAACCACGCTCCACGTTCACCAGACTTTGAACAAGAACTTCAGCTTCTCCGGCAGGAATTGGCCGCATTGCGAGACGTCCAGGCCACGCATCAGGAAACCCATGAAGGGTTGGAGACGATTGAACAGCAACTGGCGGGTATTATCCATTCGGCCATGGATGGCATTATTACCATTGATGACGATCAAAGGATTGTCATCTTTAATGCGGCGGCTGAGGAAATATTTCAGTGTTCCGCTCAGGAGGCTCTGGGAAAAACTCTCGACCAATTTATCCCGCTCCCTCTGCGGTCTGCTCATCGTGATCACATCTGCCGATTTGCAGAGACTGGAGAAACCTCCCGACGAATGGGCACTCACCGGGAAATTTCCGGACTGCGAGGCAATGGCGAGACCTTTCCTCTGGAAGCCTCGATTTCTCAAATCGAACGATTGGGGAAGCGATGGTTGACCGTGATTCTTCGGGATATTTCCGAACGAAAGCAAAACGAAGAGCGGTTGGCCTACCTGGGAAGAATTCTTGATGAGTCCGTTAATGAAATCTATGTGTTTGATGCCACCACTCTGCGATTGACTCAAGTCAATAAAGGCGCGAGAGAAAATATCGGATACAGTATGGCGGAATTGTGCACCATGACTCCCCTGGATTTACAACCGGAGTTATCGAACGAAAGGTTTCTGGAACTGGTGTCTCCGCTTCGGTCCGGTCAGCGGGAACAAGTAGGTTTTCGAACATCTCATCGAAGAAAAGACGGGACGACCTATCCCGTTGAAGTCCATCTTCAATATTTACAGGAGGAGGGTCGTCGGGTGTTCCTGGCGATTGTTCTGGATTTGACGGAACGGGTGGCCACGGAACGGGAATTACAGAAAGCCCAACGGACCTTATCCATCCTGCTCACCAATCTGCCCGGCGTGGTGTATCGGTGTCAAAATGATCAGGATTGGACCATGGAGTTTATCAGCCCGAGTTGCCAAATTCTGACGGGATATCCGCCTGAACAATTTGTCGCATCTCGACAGGTGTCATATGGACGGCATGTCATCCTTCAAGAAGATCGCGAGCGGGTGTGGCATGACGCGCAGGCGGCTCTCAAAGCCCGCCAGCCGTTTCAGCTCAGTTATCGGATTCGAACAGCGGATGGAACGGTCAAATGGGTGTGGGAACAAGGATGCGGGATCTTTTCAGAAACAGGCGAGGTTGTCGGGCTTGAAGGGTATGTGGTGGATATTACCCAACAACGGCTTTGGAGGATCAACTGCGAAAAACGGAACGGTTGGCCGAGTTGGGAACGTTGGCATCGGGGATGGCTCATGAAATCGGCACACCGATGAATGTGATTTTGGGGAGAGCGGAATTGTTGATGCGCAAGGCCACGGATGAGCGTACCAGGCGTGGATTGGAAACCATTGTGACCCAGGTGGAACGCATTACCAAAATCATGAATCAACTTTTAAGCTTTGCCCGGAAACGTCCGGCTGAACGTCAAGGGGTCAATTTAGAGGTCAACATGATTGATGTCCTGGATGTTCTGCAGGAGAGGTTCGATAAACACCATATTGAGGTGACCAAAACGGTTTCGCCTCAGCTGCCGAAGGTGTTGGCGGATCCGGATCAGATGAACCAGGTGTTCTTGAATCTTATTTTGAATGCCTGTCAAGCGATGCCCGAAGGTGGAACGCTCAGGCTGGCTCTTCACCCGACCGATTCCACCGTGGAACTCACCGTTCAAGATACCGGTGGTGGAATTCCTCCTGAGCAACTGTCCAAAATCTTTGATCCGTTTTTTTCCACCAAGGCTGTCGGGGAGGGAACCGGGTTAGGGCTCACCGTGGTTCATGGGATTCTCCAGGAACATCAAGGCGCTATCCGCGTGACGAGTGTTCCAAGCCAAGGGACGACCTTTATCGTTTCCCTGCCTGTTTATTCCGAGTGAACCCTTTGCGCTTATGCGCGAGAAGAGTCGTGCCCTTCCGGTTCGATATGGACCACCACATCTTCCAGCGATTCAAAATGGTCAATGAGACACTCTTCAATCCTGGTCGCGAGCGTGTGGGCTTTTTCGACTGACAGGGTTGGATCAACGTGAATCGAGAGGTCCATGAACACATGATGGGCCAGCCCGCGCGTTCGGATATCGTGACAATTCAGGACGCCGGATATCGACATCACGGTCCTTCGAACCTCCTCGGGGTCCAATCGAATGGCATCCGTTAATGAAGACAGGACGTCTTGGAGCACCACAAAAGCCGTCCAGGCGATCACGACCGCAATGAGAATCGCTACCAACGGATCGACGAAAGCATATCCCGCTTGCACAGCCAAGAGCCCTACGAGGACTGAACATGACGTCAGGACATCGCTCGCGGTGTGATAGGAGTCGGCTGTGAGAATGTCGCTTTTGAGTTCGGTGCCTTTTTGGCGTTCCCATCGGGTCACGAAAATATTGATCCCCATGGTCACGATCATGATGAAGAAGCTGATGCCGGTCACCTGAGGATGCAGGTCCAAGGTCCATGACCGATAGGCTTTCCACAGCAGATAGAGGCAGGTCAGGACAAGGAAGGCTCCAATGGATCCGGCTGTCAAGGCTTCAAATTTTTTGTGACCATAGGGATGATTGGCATCGGGAGGAGGCGTGGTCAACCAAAGCCCGATCAGACCAATCACATTCGAGAGGCCGTCGAAGGAGGAATGAAGGCCATCGGCTTGCATGCCTAAGGAATGAGTCACCACCCCATAGGTCCACTTTGCCGCTGCGACCCCCAGGTTCAGCAGGAGGATCCACCACAGAATCCGGCGAATGTCTCGTAGTCGACTCATGCAGAAGGTGAAGGGATCCAGAACGTGAAGATTGGATTTTTATTCGGGGTTAAAATGTGGATGTCATCCGTCGGGTCTTGTTGAGATGATATTGTACGCGCAGGCTAAGGGAAAGCGGTCGACGCTGCTCATCACCAATAGCGACGGCTCCCCACCCACCTCACCGTGGCTCTGTGGCGGGCGGGACGCCCGCGCTCCACCAATCTTCCATTTGGACCGCGAGCATCCCGCTCGCATTCTTCCCGGCCAGAGCCGAAATTCGTCCTATGCTCCCATATCCGCTTTGCCCATCAATCTCGCGCTGGAATGCGGCCATGCCTCTTCATGATCCACCAGTCCGGCTTTGACCGGATTGGCATGAATATAGGCCACCACGGCGGCGAGATGACGGTCATCACGAATATAGCGGTCAAAATAATCCCGCATCCAGACGGTTCCTGTGCGGCCCAGGCGCCGATTGATGGCTTTTGCGGTGAACGATTTCCAGCTATGCACCACGTCGTGTAGCGGAATACCTTCACGTGTATCGATCAACACGTGCACATGATTCGGCATCACACACCAGGCCAAGAGTCGATAGCCTTGTCCATCCCCATGCAGCAGGGCCTCCTCGAGGATGTCCGCGATGTCGGGCTGCTTCAGCCAGCAGGCTCCGTGCCCGGCGTCGAGTACCGCTTCAAGGCTGTCGACGTTTTTCTTTCCATCACGAGCCTCTTCCCTGAGACGGGCCACCACCTCGTCGGGAAGGGAATCGGCCAACCGGAACGTCACGGCCTGGAGCAGTCCAGGAGTGTCGCAGTGCGGTAGATACCCGCGGCTATGCCAATACTTGTGTTCCCGGTTGGATGCTTTCACGTCAATGAGATCCCGAACGGCTCATTCCCTCTGTTGCAGGCCAGGTCACCGTGGCTTCGTGGCGGGCGAGACGCCCGCGCTCCACTGATCCTCCATTTGGACCGAGAGCGTCCCGCTCGCACTCTTCCCGGCCAGAGCTAAAACCCGCCTATCGATTCTTCAACTAGGAGATCGGTGGGGTTTTGCCGTTTCGTTTCCAGTTGGCCGCCTTCACGCCATTGTTCCGAAGAGCGCTCCGATTCCTGCGGTCAGCCCCATGGCCAGTGCACCCCACAAGGTGACGCGCATGGCGCCTGTCATTATAGAGGCACCGCCCGCCCGCGCCGCTAATCCTCCCAACAACGTGAGAAACACCAGTGACGTTCCAGAAACCACGGGAATCAGACTGGTTTCCGGGACAATGGTCGCGGTCAACAGAGGCATGGCGGCTCCAACAGTGAAGCTGCCTGCTGATGCCAGTGCAGCCTGAATCGGACGCGCACGGAAATGTTCGGAAATGCCCAGTTCGTCGCGGGCATGCGCGCCTATGGCGTCATGAGCCATGAGTTGACCAGCCACCTGTTTTGCAAGGGGAGGGTCGAGGCCGCGATCAACATACAGCCCTGCGAGTTCCTTATGCTCCCCTGAGGGGTCTGATATGAGTTCCTTCCGCTCAAGTGCCAGATCGGCCTCTTCGGTGTCTGCCTGGGATTGGACTGACACATATTCACCGGCAGCCATCGACATCGCTCCCGCGACCAGACCGGCAATACCTGCGAGCAGGACATTGCTGTGAGTCGCATCCGCCGCAGCGACACCGAGCAGCAGGCTCGCGGTCGAAATGATCCCGTCGTTGGCGCCTAAAACCGTCGCCCGTAGCCAGCCGATCCGTTCTGTGCGATGGCGTTCTCTATGTCTTGCACGCATGTTTCATCTTTCGGTCATGCGAGTCTGTTCACCGCGAAATGACCCCCTCCTTAGAAATGGAAGGTTCCAGCCACTCTTGACCATCAACCTTATTTTACAAGGCGTTTGCGTATGGCCTGCAATTCTTTCAGGCGCGCCTTGGTCGGCTGAGGGTAACTCATGTTGAGCCTTCGCAGCGTGTCGAGGATCACATTCGAAATGATGAGCCTGGCGTTTTTTTTGTCATCGGCAGGCACGACATACCAGGGAACGGTTTCTGTGCTCGTGGCACTCAAACAGGCTTCATAGGCCTGCAGGTACTGTTTCCAATATTTTCTTTCCTCAATGTCGGCAAGGCTGAATTTCCAGTTCTTCTCCGGTTCATCAATGCGTTGAAGAAAACGCTTCCGCTGTTCTTCCTCTGAAAGGTGAAGGAAAAACTTCAGGATCCGTGTGCCGTTGCGGTAGAGATGGCTCTCCAAGTCCACGATGGAACGGTATCGCTCCTGCCAAATGGTCTGTTCATCAAGCAATTCGTCCGGCAGCCCCTGGCTGTGCAGAATTTCCGGATGCACGCGAACAATCAGCACCTCCTCGTAATAGGAACTATTGAAAATGCCGATCCGCCCGCGTTCAGGAGAGCCCGTGTGGTGCGCCACAGAAAATCATGGTCCAGTTCCTCAGCACTGGGATGTGCGAAGCTGAACACCTGGCACCCTTGGGGATTGACACCGGACATGATGTGCCGGATGGCGCTGTCCTTGCCGGCCGCGTCCATCGCCTGAAAAATAAGCAGCAACGCATAGCGGTTGTACGCGTAGTGGAGTCGTTGCAGTTCGCTGAGTTTCTCAATGTGTTCGTCGAGTCGCTTCTTGTACTGTTTCTTCGATGTGTAGAGCGCCTTCACCCCGGTTGGCCACTTGTTGAGATCGACCGTTGCGCCTTCCGGCACCTGGAAATCGTTGGATTGAATGTTCATGGTCGCCTTTCTTCATGGTTCGATGCCCGGTCCACTTTCTTCCCGCTCCGTGGCGGTTGGTGGTTGAGCCGCTGTCCCAGTAGATCGATCTAGAAGCGTCCTTCTTCCAGAAAACTGTAATAGGCCTGCCGGTTAAAAATGATGTGATCGAGGAGTTCAATTCCAATGATTTCTCCGGCTTGCTTGATTTGCTTGGTGGCGGCAATGTCCGATGGAGAGGGTTCGAGACTTCCCGCCGGATGGTTATGGGCCACAATGATGCCGGAAGCGCGGTCTGTCAGCGCATCAGCGTAGACTTCACGGGGATGCACTGGACTGCGGTCTATTAACCCGATGGACACCACCCGCACGTTCAGAACTTCGTTGGCCCCATTGATGGTGACCGATAGAAAATGCTCTTGCTTACGTTCTGCAAAATGCCGAATTAAAGGAAGAACGTCTGCTGGCGTCCTGATCTTCAAGCCTTCGGGTTTAATGCGCCGGCGAGCAAACTCAATGGCGGCGAGCACCAACGTGGCTTTGGCTTCTCCGATTCCTTCAAATGCTGTCAAATCTTCGGCCCGAACGCTCAATCCCTTTTCGTCAATGACCCGTGCCAGTTTGCCCGCGAGGGTCATCACGTCCATCCCGGGCGTGCCCTTTCCAAGCAGAATGGCAAGGAGTTCCTGATCGCTCATGGCAGCAGCCCCCTTGCGAAGAAGTTTCTCGCGCGGGCGATCTTGCTCGGGGATGTCGCTGATACGCTTGCTCATGGCGTCATGCTGCGGTTGTCAGATGGGTCTGGATCACTGTGACGGCCATGATATCGAAAATACCGCCCATGTCCGTGTATTTGGGGTCGGCCAATTCTTCATAACGTCCCCGCTCGTCGTAGGCCATCTGAATCTCCCCGTTGACCCGGCCGCGATATGCACCTTCGAGATAGACACGGTCTTCACGGTGCGCGCGGACAGTGGTTCGAATGACCAGGTCGGCGGATTTCTCCTCCGTGACCTGTTTAATGTAGAGCGCTTCCTCATCGCTGATGTCAAACTTGGCGCGAATCTCGGCGATCATGTCCTGAACGGAGACTTTCTTGGGGGGTGGGCCAGTGCCTTTCTTGCCTTTGCCTGGTTGTAGTTTCACCGGCCCGGCGCTGGTCGTGACGCCTTGATATTCCACGGCGGCCCTGACGACCTCCGTTTGCCGAATCTGCTTCATCAAGTCGGACACGCTGCCTTGCTTGATGAGCTGTGGGCCGACGTATTCGGCAAACGTGGCGAACTCCTTCAACTCCGCCGCATAGGTAAAGAAGCATGTCAGGAAATGGAAGCTCTTGACGTAGCGGGCGAGCAAATAGACAAACGCCTTTCGCTTTTCAGCATCCACAATCTTTACCTGAAACCGTGTGCGTAGCGCGCTGACGAAGAATTGCACCTGCGCGTCTGTGGCTGTGCCGGCCAGTTTTACGAAATCGGTGGCATCCTTCTGCCTGAACACCCCCGCCGCTAAAATTTCGGCGTAGAGCTTGGGGCAAAGGTCCTGGTCCGGTTCGTCCGGCTCGAACGGCGTGCCTTTGCGATATTTCTGAAACGCCTTAAGGATGGCGGCCGCGTTGTTGGTGAAGTCTACGACCACCACGTCTTTTTTGCCTTCGTGGCAGCGGTTCAGGCGCGACACGGTCTGCACGGCGTTGCGGTCCACAACGGGCTTGTCGAGAAACATGCCGGCAAGCAGTGGTTGGTTGAAGCCGGTCTGAAATTTGTTGGCCACAACCATGATTCGGTAATCGTCGCCCTTGAACCGTTCTTCGATTAACTCACCGTCTTTAAGCTCGTTGACGGCGTGCTCGTGGATTTCCGCGTTGGTTTCAGGGTGCGTAAAATCCGAAAAAGCGTAGAGGGCTTTGTAGTTTGCGCCGCGCTCTTTGAGTTTTTCCTTGATGATGTTGAAATAGCGCAACCCGGCTACGCGGGAACTCGTGACGATCATCGCTTTGGCTCGGCCTTCGATGAGCGGCATCACGTGTTCCTCAAAGAGGCGGAGCATCACTTCGGCTTTGTATTGGATCAGGCCGTCGTCCTGAAATGCCACATTCTTGAGCGCCTTGGC
>WHTE01000128.1 GCA_009377845.1 Nitrospirales bacterium
CGCTCGCGCATGACCACACGGGAAATGTTGGAAGCTGGCTTCGATCCCAAACTCCACACCCAGAATGGCCCCTGTTTAGCTTAACACCTATGGGCCGAAACCCGGCCCTTCCAAGTGCCAAAGTTAACCCCCAACACATAAAGGAGAAGAAAATTATCAGACGGATGAAGCACTCAACAATAGGTTTGACCGGTATTAAAAGTCCAATCTGCTCGTTTTAAAATCTCAGAATGGGGCCAGTCCCAGCGGGAACAAGATTGTTACTGGTAGACGGTGGACACGGATTGGTCATAGCTCATACTTTCCCAGAATCATGCAAAGGTAAACAATGGATGATTAGCACAAAATGAATTTATTTGGCATTCATTTCAATTTTGACGTCTGGAATCTGTTCCATAGTAGGTCGTATCAGCTCAGGATCATTTTCCACAAGACATCGAAAATGTAATTCCGCAGTGGCTGGCCGTGCGTAACCAGAGTCTTTGGCCGATGAACTAACGGGCATGAATTCCTTGCCTTGGGATTTACAATATTCATGGCCTTCCCGATAAAGTTCAGCCTTAACCTCTCCACCAGACCAAGTAAAAAATCCACCTGGTTTGGAGGACATATAGGTATCTTTTCCAATTGGGACAATTCCAGAACCCGAACATCCAAAAACAAGAAAAGCTATAGCGCTCATCCATAGAATTCTTATATTCATGATAGACATCAGGAAAAACCCGTTTTTCTCAAATATTTGGTAAAAGAAACCAGATTGTCATCCGAAAAATCTCGTGGATAAACTACAATGCTTGTGAGTTCCTCCTTCTGTTCTTCATAACTCCAACGAATTAAATGTTCTGCCACGAATTTTTTAAACTTAAAGCGAACTACTTGTTTATTACCTACTACATCTTCAATCAATTGGGTAACAACCCTATCATCTAGAAAATCAACAGTCACTTCCGTTTCTTGACCTTTCCAGCGAAACCGACAACGACAAGGAGTTTCTATTTGATTTTCTCCTCGTAGCAAAATTTCAACCATTAAATCTTGGACAAAATTTTCCATGCGATTATTTCTCCACCAGCGACAAGATCCTTGGCCCTAACCCCTGAAAGGTTTCTGGCTATCATTTTGTAATAAAGCTTTTAAACGATTTCCTTTTATCCGAGCAGCCTATTCACGAAGAATACAGAGCTGGGCAGGTAACCATACAAAATCCGATGAATTAATGGAAGTCAGAAAACTAATAAGTTTCAATGTTGAGAGTTTTGTCTGCGCGCTAGGTCGTTCGTAGGACTCGGCTTTCTGCGTCCTGAGTATCCGGGTGTATTCTATCATATGATGAACCATTGGCTGGCTCGCCAGGCGACCTTCCGGACACCCACTGATTACGAGAACTTTCTCCAAGTGCTGCACGAAACCCATACCCTTTGGGGGGTGGAGGTCTTTGCCTCTTGTCTGATGGGCAATCACTATCATCTGTGTCTGGTCACGCCCGCCGGAAATCCGAGACGCAGCATGCGGCATCTCAATGATGATCACTCATCAGGGAAAGTCTTCTAGGGAGAAGGGTCATCATCTGTGGAAGAATTCTCCAGGACTTGAAGCAGAGTCTGTATCCGCTCCGTCATGGAATTCTGTTGTTCCCGCTCATAATTACTCAACAGGTTTCTGAGCATGCGGGCCAGAATCAGTCTTGTCGGACTCTTTTCCAAAAACTGAGGATCATAGTCCAACCCGGATGCCGTAATAAATTGCTCACAGTCTTGTTCGCTTAAGAATGCTCCACCGTTGAAACAATCCACAAATTGCGGTGGAGTCTCTCCTTCAATCTTCACCAGAAAATGTCCTGGCATGCCGACCCCGGCGAGCGGCAAACCCAAACGGTTTCCCACAAACACGTAGATGGCAGATAGAGAGATGGGAATCCCTTGCCGGGATTCGATGACCCGATGCAGGTAGCTATTGTCGGGATCGTTGTAATGGATGCGATTGCCGGAGAATCCTTTGTCTTTAAAGAGGAATGTGCTGAGGAGTCTGGAGGCTTTCCCTGGCGGAGAATCTTCGGAATGCCATTTCGTTCGAAATTCTTGAGCCAGGCGATCGAGGCACGCCTCATAATGGGGGATATCGACATCCGGATAGGCGACCTTGGCGATGAGGAATGCCCCGTGCTCCCAATCAATCTGGCGAGAGCAATGAGCGACGAATGTGCTGAATTCCTCTTTAAGTTGCTCAAAACGAATTTCATCTTTGATAAAAGCAACCCGGGGTTCCAAGGCGATATCTTCCGCGCTGGCCTTCTCCAGAAACGGTAAGGCGGACAGCCCGATACGCACGAACTCCTGTTGGATCGTTTGGGCGACCTGTTCGTCGGGATCGGACAGCAAACGAAGCAGGGCTTGAATTTTTGTCTCAGACGGTGAGTGCACGAAGGTTAGTCCGGAGTAGAGAGAACAACGCTTCCCAAAGAGAAAGACGTGTCTCCACCAGGGTTCATGAGTTGGGAAAAGCCATTAGCCGACGGAGCGTTTGAACGCGCGGGCTCCCCCATAGAGGCACAGGGCATCGAATATGGCGAGGACCCCCAGGGCAATGGCCACTTGAGGGAGAGCCTGGCTCCAACCGGAAAGAATCAACGGTCGGATGGCATCAATCACCCAGGTCATGGGGTTAAAGAAGGCCAGCGTTTTCATCCAACCCGGCATCGCCGCTAACGGGACTAATGCCGAGCTGAGAAAGATCATAGGGAGTGAGAGGAAGCCCAGCACCGAGAAAAAATCTCCGTGACTTTTCACGGAAAAAGCCATGGCCATGGAAATGGCGGTGAGCCCGACACCAAATAGCATGCCGATGACTAAGATGAGGGCGATGCCTAAAATTCCGGTTTCCGCACTCACGCCAAACAGAAAGGCCACTCCAAGGATGACCAGAATTTGCATGGCCGTGATGGCCATCACAAACAGAAAGCGACTGATGATGACGGACGATCGTCGGATGGGCGTTGCCATTAGTCGTTCCAGAAACCCGTTTTCTTTATCAAACAGTAAATCCACGCCACCGGCCAGGCCGTTATTGAGCACAGTCATCACGACGACGCCGGCTGCGAGAAAACTCATGTAATTCGGGGCCTGGACGATCTGCACATCGGCTGCCCGCTGAAACAGGTTGCCAAAAAAGATGAGCCAAAACAGCATGGGCTGGATCAGGGTAAACAGCATACTGAACTTTTCCCGGCTCAATCGCTTAACCCATCGATTGGTTAGGGCAAGCACCTCTTGAATTTGCTCATTCATGGAGAAACCTTTCCAGGGTAGTACAATTCTACAGGATATGATATTAGGTCGCGGGTTCAGGAGGTTGGTCTTTGAGGGACCGGCCTGTGTGAGCCACAAATACGTCGTCCAGCCGTGGCCGATGGTATTCGATTCCATCCAATCGACATCCTACTCGATTTGTGGTGTCGAGAATAGCGGGCAACGCCTTCTCGGGAGCATCTACGCGGATATCAAGCCCTTGTGGAGCGGAACGAATGGCACGCACAAAGGGCAATGCTTTCAGGGCGGTCGAGAGGGTTTCTACTAACGGGGAATGAGGATCCCCAAGCGTCAGCCACACGCCATCTCCACCCAAACTGGCCTTTAAATCCTTTGGGGAGCCAATGGCGCGGATTTCCCCCCGGTCGATAATGGCGATTCGATCACAAAGCTGGTCGGCTTCATCCAGGTAATTCGTGGTCATGACGATGGTCATGCCCTGTTGGCGCAGTTGCCTGAGATATTGCCAAATATTGAGACGACTTTGGACGTCGAGCCCAAGTGTGGGTTCGTCCAAAAAGAGCACCTTCGGATTCGGCAATAAGCCGCAGGCGATATCCAATTTACGTTTCATCCCACCGGAATACCCTTTGGCAACACGATCGGCATGTTCTTCAAGATCGACCAGTTTCAAGAGGGAGGCAATCCTGGTGAGGGCTTCGTTCTTGGGTAGATGATAGAGATCCGCGAGCAACAGCAAATGTTCCCGGCCGGTGAGAAAGCGGTCAATAGCCCGTTCTTGCGGCACGTAGCCGATGAGCCGTCGAATCGTATCAGCCTCTTTGACGACATCATGCCCGAAGATGGTTGCAGTGCCGGAAGTGGGGCTGAGGGTCGTGATCAAAATCCGTAGCGTGGTGCTTTTGCCCGCCCCGTTGGGTCCCAGGAGCCCGAAGATTTCCCCTTGTGCAACGGTTAGGGAGAGATTCTTCACGGCGTTGACGGTGTCGTAGATTTTCCCGAGCCCTTTTATTTCAATGGCGACGGCAACAGACATGGTATTTATCCTTGTGCCGTTCGAAGATCGGCAAGTTTAAAGCGGATGAGATCAATCAGGCGGCGCGCTTGCTGGACGAGATGGTCGGATTCTAGCAAAAATTGTTTTTCCACGGGCGATAAATCAAGACCGGCTGAAAGGTTATGCACGAGAATGGAATCCGTGAGTTTGCCAGAAGCGATCACCTGGCACAACTCATGAGCCTTTTTCCAGGTAAGATATTCCTGGGTGACGTGCTCCAAGTTGATGCGGGTCTCGGTGTCCAGGGAGGATGCCCCAGGCTGGGAATGGGGAATAATCCGTGCCTGGCGGTATGGCGTCGAGGCAGCTTGTTCTTCATAGGTGCAACGGTGAAGCCCCTGGAGGACAATGTTGAACCGACCGTCGGCGAGTTTGTGTGAGCTGATTATCCGCCCCACACACCCGATGGGATAAATCGGGGGTGCTTCGGCATACTGGTCTTCCCATCCCTCTTTGAGCAAGGCCATTCCAATGCAATGCCCCTGAGCGGATGCATCGTGCACCATTTCCCGATATCGGGGTTCAAAAATGTGCAGTGGCAAATATGTTTCAGGGAAAAAAACGACGGTGGGTAGCGGAAAAATAGGCACCATTTCCGGTATAGGAAATGTGGCGGATTCGGCTGATGAGAACTCAGAAGACATGCGGTACGATAGCCGAGGATTTTCGAGAAAGTCAACGTAAATGAAATGTCTTAAAGCCATCGGTAACATGAGAAAATCCTTGTAGGGCAAGGGATTTGTACGCGCTGAGACGTCGTGTTATAAACAGAAATATGAGAAGTAAGATACCCTTTACCCACACCACGGTCATGCAGATATGGAGGTGAGAAAGGAATTCTTGTGGCTTGTCAGAACACTCCTGATCATGCCGGCCCTTCTTGGAAAACCGGATGTCTTTGCGGAGATCTCCAACTTTTCGAGTCCGGAATTTGCTCCCGCTCGCCCTGGGTATGTCTATGTCTTTCCTCGCGATCATGGGAGTCATGAACAGTTTCAAACCGAGTGGTGGTATTTTACCGGGCATCTGTCGGGCACGAATGGCCGTCGGTTTGGTTACGAATTGACATTTTTTCGTCGCGGCATTGATTCCTCTGACGCCTGGAGCAATCCTTCTTCATGGGGTATGCGACATCTGTACTTTGCCCATTTCGCGTTGACCGACGAAGCGGACGATCAATTCCAGTTTGCAGAGAAACTCAGTCGAGCCGGAATCAACAAGGCCGGAGCCCGGGCGGATAGTTTGGATGTGTGGATCGATCGGTGGTCGGTTAAGGCAGTAGCCCCCGATCATCGACAATTTCATCTTCAGGCGCAGGCAGAGGGTTTTTCCATTGATCTGACGGTTGAGTCGCGCAAGCCCCCCGTCATTCACGGAATACACGGAGTGAGCCGGAAGGGTCAACACCCCACGCACACCTCGCACTATTATTCATTGACCAGACTTCAGACAACTGGTTCGGTGGTGGTCGATGGAACACGCATGGCGGTCAACGGGGTAAGCTGGATGGATCATGAGTTCGGCTCCGCTGACCTTGCAGAAGGTCTCGTAGGATGGGATTGGTTTAGTCTTCAACTTGACAATGATCATGACATCATGGCCTATGGGCTTCGCCGTGCGGATGGAACGTTTGATCCAGCGTCCAGTGCAACACTGGTGGGGCCAAACGGTTCGTCGAAATCCCTTTCTCTTGAAGAGATACGCGTGAGCGTGCAACGCCACTGGACCAGTCCGGTCAGTGGCGCGACATATCCCAACCAATGGACCTTTTCAATTCCGTCTGAAGAGGTCGAGCTGAAGATCTCTCCCCGAATAGCTCATCAGGAACTGGTGACCAGGCGAAGTACCGGTGTGACCTATTGGGAAGGGGCTGTGGATGTCACAGGACTTTGGAAAGGACGTGACATTCATGGACAGGGATATGTGGAACTGACCGGGTATGCGAAGCCGTATCGCCCCTCCCGATAATATGTGACCTTATGGCATTGAACACTGAAAGACCGTTTGTCGATGTATAGAGCACTCTGGATCTCCGGTCTGGTATTGATGTTGAGTTTGATGGCCTGTGGTCAACGAAGCGACACCATTGTTTCCATTGCCTTACACCCCACCAAGCCCAACATTGTGTATGTGGCCACGGATGAAGCGGTGTACAAGTCATCTGATACGGGGGCCACATGGACCCGGCTTGCCGGCGAATTAACCCGGACCCGGGTGATTAGTCTTGCCCTTGATCCCCAGCTTTCCGCGACCGTATTTGCCGGCACGATGGGCGATGGGACATATAAAAGTCCCGATGGGGGAAGAACGTGGTATCAATTCAATGCAGGAATTCAAAAAGGCACGATCTCGGCTATTGTCAATCAGATTGTGTTTAACCCCTTGGGAACGGAGATGGTCTATGCGGCGACGACGGTTGGGGTCTTTCGAAGTCTGGATGGAGGACGAAACTGGACTGAACGGATGCAAGGGATGACGGAAGTGAATTTTGTGGTGACCCTGGCGATCGATCCTCAGCGTCCGAACGTCTTGTACGCGGGAACCACAGGAGGGGTCTATCGCACCATCAATGCAACGGAGAGTTGGGAGAAAAAAACCACGGGCATGGTGGCCTCAGACGCCAAAATGGCTTCGATGGCTTTGGGAGTGAATGCGCTGGCTGTTGATCCCACCAATAGTGACGTAGTGTATGCAGGGACGACGAATGGATTATACAAATCAACCGATCAAGCGGAACATTGGAGAAAGGTCGCGGGAAGTATTCAACACGCCTATGTCAGCGCCATCCAACTGGATCCCACCAAACCCTCCACACTGTATTTGGCGACGAGCGACCGGGTTCAAAAAAGTGAGGACAGCGGAGATACCTGGCAACCGAAAACGGATGGATTGGAGGCTGCCAGCATTCGCAGTCTTCAGCTTAGTCCCATGAATCCACAAACATTATACGTCGGTACCAATGGGGGAGGGCTGTATCGAAGTACGGATGCGGGCGAGTCCTGGAGCCGGTTACCATTCGTTCCAGCAGCTAGTGATTAAGTGAAAAAGGGTGTGGAGACGCTTTCCACACGATTTCTGTGCCGGGGATCCATTGATGAGGAAGAGTTACTAACCTTTCCAGGAATCAGGAAGCAGGAAGGAGAGATCCATCATGATTGTGGCTCCATAGGTTGGGCCGAAGTCTTTACTATTTAATTGATCGTTCCACGTTTCGAAGGTAAATGGATGGACACGGACCGCGACAGTCCAAAAGCGCTCTTCCAACGAATCTCCCTGGTTTCCATTAAAAATTCCGGAATCAATGGTTGCCCCTACTTCAACCTCCATCCAGGGTTGAAAGGTGTGTTCGTCATACCATCCATAGCTGATGGATCCTTGTGCCGAAAACGAGTGATTAGCTAAGTCACGGAACGCGGCGCCGGTGGCGATTCGCCCGGCCCTCACCATTCCGGAAAAGCGGAGAGGTCTGAAAACATCCGCGAGCCAGCCGTCGCTTTTTCCACTTAGATATTCGATGGTTTTCACCGGTGACCATCGGCGGAAGCCCCCACGGGCAAACACCTCGTGGTACAGACTTCCCGTCTGTCCCCCCCCACTAAGAAACAACACTCGTCGCTGTCCCGGGAGTTCCTCCCATCGGGTGATGGAACCGGAAATGGTAAAGTCGGTCTCTTTTCGTTTCTCTCCAACCGGAATACTGGGGATTCCATACAGGCTGTCGTGGACGAAATCGTTTTGTAGAAATTCTGAAGGTTGATTTCTGGTAGGTCCTATTCCGAAGGTGAGGTTTGTGCTCCATCCGTCGAGATGATTGGTCCAATGGCGGGTCCAACTTGTCGTAATCAGATTTAATCCGATGGTTTCACGTATTCCATTGAACCGTTCTCCTGCACCATTAAATTCCGTAAAACGAAATATCGACAATCCAGTGGCGAACACAGGCTCCTGATCCGGATAGGCGAGCGCCCCCCAGTGGATTCCTGGTGCGGGAATTTCTGACATGGCTGGTTGTGGAGGAATCCACCAACTTAAGCAGGCGACCAGAATAATGAAATGGGTAGGCGGTAAATGCGATCTGCGACTCATAATAGAGGTTGGAAACCTTGGAAAAAGAGCGCAGGCTGACTGATTTCTAGAACAATGTCAATTTTTTGCTTCTCTCGGTCTCGCATGAATTAAGCCAGCGATGGACTTGCTCCAGGGGAGTTAAGCCGACAAGAATATTCATGTATGTTCCCAGAGGGTAAGGAGGAATGCTCTAACAATATTGAGAGATGAACCAGTTTTGGGGGAGGGAAATCAGAAGTCCAGGGCCTCGTTCACTTTTTCGACAAGTTCCCGGAAATTACACGGTTTATCAATGATCGCATAAGCGCCAAGTCCCATGGCTTTGTGCTTGTGTTTTTCTTCAATGACTCCGCTGAGCAGGATCACACGAGGCATTTTTCCGTTGAAAGTGCTGGTGACTCGTTCTAACAGAGTAAGCCCACTCATAATGGGCATGTGATAATCAGCGATGACGACATCCACATGATTTTCTTCCAACCATGCCAGGGCGGAGACGCCGTTTTCCGATTCAGCACATTCAAATCCTGAGGATTCAAGTGCCCCCCGCACCGTTCGTCGGACGGCAGGTTCATCGTCCACGATGAGCACACGTTTTTTTAAAGAGGTGGAGTTATTGCTAGCCAAGATTTATCCCTCTGAAACTAATGAGAAAATTCAATTTTTATTTTTCCAGAGTCGAGCCTGATAGTTCCCTCCTTCATAAGTATCCGCTATTTTTACATACGTAATGAGACTTGGGGAATACCCTCACCATAGATTTTGTATAGAATTTTTTTTGTACCACAATGATTAAAAGTTGTGCAAAATGATGAATGAGCGATGAATGATGCTAGATGGCCATGAGTAAATAGCTTATGCACAATTTTGTCCACAGTTTTAGTGGATTGCATATTGTGAATCTAAGTTATTGAAAAATATACATTATCAATTATGAAATGTGGAATATGGAGAATGAATACGGTGGGACTAATGAACAGGTCGCCTAACGCCCTTCTTTTCGGCCTCTACCGACCTTCGAAAACAAAATTTCACCATTTGTAAGAGTAATAGATTGCAAGGGATACCGAGGGTGTGAGGCTGAGATAACCCAATAAAATGGCATAGAAATCTGCGTGAAAAACCTGTGATGAAGAGCAATGAAGCGGGAGCTTCATTTTTGTGAATTTTGAAGACAGGATACAGAAAGTTGCGATTTGACTGTTTCGTATATTTCGCTTCCTGGCAGAAGTTCTATTCCTGGCAACCCGCAGGCAATAGCTTGTTGGACGGCAAGACGGGCGACCCTCATGCGGGGAATGGTTTGAGACGGGAGGGCTTCTTGAAGAGCCATAAAGGTTACAGGTGGAATCTTGACGGAAAAGAGATCACCGTCAGGAGAGGCAAAGATAAAACATTCAATGTTGGAATGCCCGACTCGATAGGTCAATTTAAAAGTCATATTGTGCGGCTGTAGGGAGTCATCCTCAGAAGCAAACTGGCGAAAGGTGCTGTCGACAATATCCTGGGCCACGCCAGAAGGAATTCCGGGAATCCACTCCGGCATGTTCGAAAGGTCTCGGTGGCAATAGCCGGTAGGGGTTTGCGCCACCCGCCACGTGACACCTTCGATAAAAAATGACAGAATTCGTAAAGCCATAAGAGGATTCAGTAGAGGGGATTGAGCGATGATCGTTAATGCACGGCTACCGATATTTCAATCATTAGCATATAGGGAAGTTGGGACTCACGCAATTCCAGGCAGATTAGATACGGTGGAAATGGCAAAACATTTTTCAGGTCATAAGTCCCAAAATGGACAAGCATGGAGTGAAGATCAAAGCCTTTCTCCTTTTTTCCGTCATCCAAGTTTTCGGATAACGAGGACAACAAATGGAGTCAGCATTGTTATAGGAGGAGCAACCTAGCAAAGGATAGTAGAAAGTTTTCTGTGAATCCCACAATTTTGGGTAATTTAGAAAACTTTATCACCGGGGTGGCCGAGTGGTTGTTCGTACACCAAACACGAATGTACATCGAAAATCTTCACCGTTAAAAAATGTTAACGAAGGGAAATTCAATATGTGGTGCTCATGTATACGTCATTGGAGAAATCTGATTGTCCTTCTTGGTGTGTGTAGCGTCGTGCTGGGGTGCGCGAGTACTCCCAATAGTTACGAAACATCAAGGGAGGAAGGGATTCAAATCGCTCGGCCTAACCCGGGGACCAGAGTCGTCGTGAGGGGGAATCATTTAGGAGCTGTCAATCACGCATTAGGTTGGTTGAACAGCCAGCAATTACTTGTGGTGAATCGCTGGGTGGAAAAAGAGGCACCGGCTCCGGGTTTGTCCCGTCAAGACATGACAGACCTACAGAAGCAAGCACTGGCCGTGGCTCAGAAGGTGGGGGCTACGTTGGTGGTCTTTGTGCAAGTAGAAGAACCCTTGTTGAATCACAAGGAGAATGATGCCATTAGTGTTGGCCGGCAACCCGAAAAAACTATTGGCGTGGAAATTCAAGGATTGGATGTGAAAACAGGAGAGGT
>WHTE01000006.1 GCA_009377845.1 Nitrospirales bacterium
ACCGGAGAGTTGATCTCGCCGATTGCGATGGAGCAAGGGGTGCGGTTTGCGGTGCGAGAAGGGGGCCGAACGGTGGGAGCCGGGGTGGTCACGGAAATCGTCGCGTAAGAACATAGGGGTATATCGATGAGAGTTATCATTTCTCTAGCTTGCGGAGACTGCAAGCGCCGAAATTATTCAACGATGAAGAACAAGAAAAACGACCCTGATCGGTTGGAAGTTAAGAAATACTGCCGATTTTGTCGAAAGCATAGTCCTCATAAAGAGGTTAAGTAATTGATGGGAGGGATCTTCTAGGGTTGCGTGCAGGTTGAAGGGGCATAGTGTCAACGGCTAGCACGTCGGTCTCCAAAACCGAAAGTCCGGGTTCGAATCCTGGTGCCCCTGCCATAGTGGAGCGCTGGGTGGGCGCTCATGAGCTGAAATTGTCGTTTGGATTAAGAAAAGGCTGAGGAGTTAAGGCGTGTTTAAGAAAATCTGGTCTTCCGTTACGGAATTTTTGGCTGACGTTCGCGGTGAGCTTAAAAAGATTTCTTATCCCACCAAGGCTGAAACCATCGGGTCGACCACGGTGGTTCTATTGTTTTGCCTTATCATGTCAATGTATCTGTCTGTAGTGGATTCGTTTCTAGTTTGGTTAATCAGCAGGGTTATTTAGCGTAAAAGAAGGGAATTCATGGCAAGCCATTGGTATGTCATTCACACTTACGCAGGATATGAGGGACGGGTTCGAGCCGGTATCGTTGAGCGGGCGAATCAATTGGGAATGGCTGATTCAGTGGCGCAGGTCCTTGTTCCTACGGAAGACGTCGTGGAATTCAAAGATGGAAAGCGTCGAGCCTCCAAGCGAAAATTCTTTCCCGGATATGTCCTTTTGGAAGCGAACGGGCCAATCGGGGACGATGTGGTAAATATGATCAAAGAGACTCCAAAGGTCACGGGTTTTATTGGAGGGGGCACCAGGCCGATCCCTCTCGATCCGGAGGAGGTGTCAACGCTCTTGAAGCAATTGGAAGCTGGGGTGACGGCTCCCAGGGAGCTAGCGAATTTTTCCAAAGGAGACAATGTCAGGATTGTGGATGGTCCATTTTTGGGTTTCAATGGATTGGTGGATGAGGTGGATCAAGACCATGGACGGGTCAAGGCGCTGGTCAGTATTTTTGGCCGTTCAACCCCGGTGGAATTGGCGTTTTCACAGGTTGAGCGGGTTTAGGATTGAGTGAAATTCTCCATTTTTTTATTTTAAGCAATACCAAGTGGATGCAAGGTAGGTGAAGGCATGGCCAAAGAAGTAATCAGTCAAATTAAATTGCAGATTCCGGCTGGAAAAGCCAACCCCGCCCCTCCTGTCGGGCCTTCATTAGGCCAGCACGGGGTGAATATCATGGAATTTTGTAAGCAGTTTAATTCCCGGACGCAGAAGCAAGAGGGTAGTATTATCCCTGTGGTCATTTCTGTATATAAAGATCGAAGCTTCAGCTTCATTACCAAGACTCCTCCGGCATCGGACCTCCTGAAGAAGGCGGCAGGGATCATTAAAGGTTCTGGAATTCCGCATAAAAATAAAGTGGGGATCATTACCCATGCACAATTAGAGGATATCGCTAAATTGAAGGTCGAAGATTTAAATGCCAGTGATATTCCTGCTGCGATGAATGTGATTGCTGGGACTGCGAGAAGCATGGGTATTACGGTTGAGGGATAAATATTGGAGAGCTTTTAACAGAGGGTATGCACCGTGGGAAAGAAATTTGAGTTAGCTTTAGCAAAGGTAACAAAGGCACTGTATTCATTGGATGAGGCGAGTGACTTGGTCAAGCAAACCGCCTTTGCCAAATTCGATGAGACAGTAGAGATGTCTCTTTGTCTAGGGGTGGACCCCAAGCGTGCAGATCAAATGGTGCGCGGGACCACCATTCTTCCTCATGGGACGGGCAAAAAGATCCGGATTTTGGTCATTGCGAAAGGAGAAAAGGAGCAGGAGGCGCGTGAGGCCGGTGCGGATTATGTGGGGGGGGATGATCTTTTGCAAAAAATTCAAGATGGGTGGTTGGACTTTGATTCCATGATTGCGACTCCGGACACGATGGGTGCTGTCGGGAGATTGGGAAAAGTGCTGGGCCCGCGAGGGTTAATGCCCAATCCTAAAACCGGAACGGTGACTTTTGATGTCGGCAAAGCCATTCAGGAAATCCGAAAAGGTCGAGTGGAATATAAAGTTGATAAGGCGGGGAATATTCATGTTCCTGTTGGGAAGGTATCTTTTCAGGAGCAACAGATTAAAGAAAATGCCCAGGCAGTTTTTGATTCCATCCTAAAGGCCAAGCCGTCTTCTAGTAAAGGAAAGTATGTCAAAAGTGCGACCTTATCCAGCACTATGGGGCCAGGCATCCATTTAGATAGTGTGGCGATTGCGAAGCAGGTAGGTTGAACCTTTAATCTCAGCGGGTGAGTTCGAGGTATGAAAAAAACTGATAAAAATGAAGCTGTGGCGACCATGCATGAGCGATTCGCTAGTGCACGGATAGCCATTGTGACAGAGTGTGCAGGCATGCCCGTGAATCAAGTCAATGATTTGCGGAAAAGGCTTCGGCAGGCGAAGGCCAATTTGCATGTGGTGAAGAATACGCTTGCCATAAGAGCCATTGGCGGAACGCCGCTTGTCCCATTGCAAGCATTTTTTAAAGGGCAATCGGCAATAGTGATTGGATATGATGATCCGGTATTGCCAGCAAAAGTCATACGGGATTTTATCAAAAGCGAAAAATGTGAAGAGAAATTACAGCTTAAGGGGGCAATTCTGGACGGGAACGAGCTTGATCCTGCTCGCATTTCGTCTGTGGCGGATTTACCGTCAAGGCCGGAATTGTTGTCGATGTTGCTGTCGGCCTTCCAGGGGCCGATTCGGGGGTTTGTCGGAGTGTTAGGGCAAATTGTCAGAAGCATTGTTGCGGTTTTGGCTGCAATACAAGAAAACAAAACGCAGAAAGGAGATGGGGAGATGAGTGCAACTGAGACCAAAATTTCAAAGGAAGATTTTATTAAGGCCATAGAGGGCATGAGTGTCCTGGAATTGTCGGATCTTGTTAAAGGGTTAGAGGATCGGTTTGGTGTGACGGCGGCAGCTCCGGTCGGAGTGGTGACTGCTGCGGCAGGTGCTGCTGGGGCCGCTCCTGCGGCGGAGGAAAAGACGGAGTTCACGGTGGTTCTTGGTGGTGCCCCAGCGGACAAAAAGATTCAAGTCATTAAGGTGGTCCGAGAAATTACGGGTTTGGGTCTGAAGGAAGCCAAGGACTTAGTCGAAGCTGCTCCGAAGCCGGTGAAAGAGGGTGTGACCAAAGAGGAGTCCGAAACCATCAAGAAGAAGCTTCAAGACGTTGGTGCAACGGTCGAAGTGAAATAGTGCTCTCTTTTCTTGAGACTGCGAAGTTCGGGCTAGGAAGGTTCGAAGACCAGCAGAGAGCGGAAGTGGCCGTTAATCCTTAAGGAGACAGGAATGGGACAACCAGCCTTTGAAGGCAGCATTCAGCGACATAGTTTTTCGAAAATTCGCTCGCATATTGAGATTCCTGATTTAGTCGAGGTTCAGCGACGTTCCTATGAAGAATTTTTGCAGGCGGAAACCTTGCCGGATCGTCGCGAGGACAAAGGATTGCATGCGGCGTTTAAAAGTGTGTTTCCCATTATGGATTACAATAATTCGGCCATTTTAGAATTTTCCAACTATTCACTGGGAACCCCCAAGTATGACATCAGAGAATGTATTGAACAGGGGATGACCTTCGCGGCACCTTTAAAGCTTCGGGTGCGGTTAGTTGTTTTTGATCAACAAGATAAAAGTGTGAAAAACCGGGTATTGGATGTCAGGGAACAGGAAGTCTATGTCGGGGAATTGCCTTTGATGACTGATCGCGGCACCTTTATGGTGAATGGCACGGAGCGGGTGGCGGTTAGTCAGTTGCATCGATCGCCTGGGCCTTCTTTTGGGCATGATAAAGGCCGGACGCATTCAAGTGGGAAAGTCTTGTTTTCTGGTCGGATCATACCTTATCGAGGGTCATGGCTCGATTTTGAATATGATGCCAGAGATATTTTGTATGTACGGATCGATCGCCGGAGGAAGATGCCGGCCACAATTCTATTAAAGGGTTTTGGGTTTAGCACTGATGATCTTCTCAAGATGTATTACCCTGTGGAAGAAGTGCGCGTCGTCCACGGTGCATTACTCCGCAAGCTGGATCCTGACATTCATACGGGGTTGCGAGCTCCGGCTGACCTCTTCGAGAAGGGATCAAGTGAACCTTTAGTCAAAGAAGGCATGAAGCTAAATAAGGCTCTCATGGGACGTATTCGTTCAGCCGGAATCAAGGAAATTCCAATCAAGAAAGAGGATTTATTCGGCCGGGCTGTCTTAACGGAACTGGTGGAACCTGGAACTCAAGAAGTCATTTTGGAGAAAAATCAGCGACTCACGGCACCGGTGATGGAGCAGATTCTGGAAAGCCGGGTTGAAAGTTTTAAGGTCATCTATCTGGATAGTCCCACGACCAGCCCTGTTATTCTGGATACGTTGGAAGCCGAGCGGACCAATTCAAAGGAAGAGGCCTGGGTGGAAATTTATAAACGGCTTCGGCCAGGGGAGATGCCTTCCATTGAGTCCGCAAAGTTGTTATTCGAAAATCTCTTTTTGAATCCCAAACGGTATGATCTTTCTCCTGTGGGCCGGTTAAAGATGAACAAGCGATTTAACCTTGATTTGTCTTTGGAGCAGCGGACGTTATCTGCGCAGGACATTGTCGAAGTGGTGAGATGTTTGGTCGATCTCAAAGCTGGAAAAGGCGCGGTGGATGATATCGACCATCTGGGCAATCGTCGCGTTCGATCTGTTGGCGAGTTATTGGAGAATCAAATTCGTATTGGTCTGGCCAGAATGGAGCGCAGCATTAAGGAACGAATGAATCTGCTGGATATGGAAACTGTGTTGCCTCATGATCTGATAAATGCCAAGCCTATTGTTGGTGCCATTAAAGAATTTTTTGCCGGAAGTCAACTGTCCCAGTTTATGGATCAAACCAACCCTTTGGCTGAAATCACGCATAAGCGAAGACTTTCAGCTTTAGGCCCTGGCGGGTTGACCAGAGAACGGGCGGGATTCGAAGTGAGGGATGTTCACCCGTCCCACTATAGTCGAATTTGTCCGATTGAAACGCCAGAGGGACCTAACATTGGATTGATTACCTCATTAGCCACCTATGCACGGATCAATGAGTTTGGTTTTATTGAAGCGCCGTTTCGAAAGGTTCGGAAGGGCCGCGTGACGGACGAAGTAGAGTTCCTCTCGCCGTTGGATGGGGATCAGGTGGTCATTGCTCAAGCCAATTCAGCTATGAATAAGGAGGGGATGCTCACTTCAGAGACTATCACTGCCCGAGAAGCAGGAGAATTTGTGACCACTACTCCCGACAAGGTGGATTATTTAGATGTATCTCCTAAGCAAGTGGTCAGTGTGGCGACGGCGTTAATTCCATTTTTAGAGCATGATGACGCAAATCGGGCTCTCATGGGTTCGAATATGCAACGCCAAGCGGTGCCCACCGTAAAAAGTGAGGCTCCCCTGGTTGGAACGGGTATGGAAGCAGTAGTAGCGAGAGATTCTGGATATTTGGCTATTGCTCAGCGAGATGGGATTGTTGAGTCGGTGGATGCGAGAAGAATTGTGGTGAGAACTGGAATCAAAGAGAAGGATGACAAAAAAAAGAGTTCGCGAATCCTTGATACCTATGACTTAGTCAAATTCCAGCGGACGAATCAAAATACTTGTATTACCCAAACCCCCATTGTTCGAGTTGGGCAGCCTGTAAAACACGGGCAGGTCTTAGCGGATGGCCCGGCTATGGATCGCGGAGAATTGGCGTTGGGGAAAAATGCGTTGGTCGCCTTTATGCCTTGGGGTGGCTACAACTATGAGGATGCCATTCTCTTAAGTGAAAAACTGGTCAAAGAAGATATCTTTACTTCCATCCATATTGAGGAATTCGAGGTGGAGGCGCGCGACACCAAGCTAGGAAAAGAAGAAATTACCCGCGACATTCCTAACCTTGGGGAAGAGGCTCTTCGGAATTTGGATGAAAGTGGCATTGTGCGAATTGGTGCCGAGGTAAAGCCTGGCGATATTCTTGTTGGAAAAGTCACCCCTAAAGGAGAGACTCAGTTAACGCCTGAGGAAAAACTGCTACGCGCGATTTTTGGGGAAAAAGCTGGTGATGTGAAGGATACTTCGCTCCAGGTTCCTCCTGGCATTGAGGGTATTGTGGTGGATGTCAAGATTTTTTCCCGAAAAGGGGTGGATAAAGATGAGCGCTCACGGACTATAGAGACGGATGATCGTGTAAAGGTCGAGCGAGACTATCAGGAAGAATTACGGATTATCGAGGAAGAGCGAAATCGTAAGATTCGGAAGCTGTTGCTTGGGCAATTTGTCGGGCGAGATCTGATGGATCCTGATAGTGGTGAAGTGATTCTGAAAAAGAAGGGGCGTATCACGGCGGAAGTTCTTCGCAAATTGTCTGACGATGATGCGCGTCGGGTGATTTTGGCTGATGCCGAAGAGCAGAAGAAACTGGATGAGATCGAACGGGAAGCTAAAGATCAAATCGAGATCTTGCAAACGCAATACGATGAAAAAGTGGGTCGGCTTCGACGGGGTGATGAATTGCCTCCTGGAGTCATTAAGCTTGTCAAAGTGTATTTGGCAATTAAGCGGAAAATTGCCGTGGGCGATAAAATGGCGGGCCGCCATGGAAACAAGGGCGTCGTTTCTCGGATCATGCCTGAAGAGGACATGCCTTATCTTCCGGATGGAACGCCTGTTGAAATCGTTCTGAATCCTCTGGGGGTTCCCTCCCGAATGAATGTGGGACAAATTCTGGAGACCCATTTGGGGTGGGCGGCAAAAGCTCTGGGCATCCACGTGGAAACTCCCGTGTTTGATGGAGCATCGGAAAGGGAAATAAAAGAATTATTGAAAAAAGCTAAACTTCCGGAGTCAGGTCAATCAGTCGTCTATGATGGCCGGACAGGGGAACCCTTTAAGAGTCCGATCACTGTGGGGTACATGTATATGTTGAAGCTTCACCATTTGGTTGACGATAAAATTCACGCCCGCTCAATAGGACCATATTCGCTGGTTACGCAGCAACCGCTTGGAGGAAAAGCTCAATTTGGTGGTCAACGCTTAGGGGAGATGGAGGTCTGGGCTCTTCAGGCGTATGGGGCGGCTTCCACCTTGCAGGAGTTTTTGACTGTGAAATCCGATGATGTGCCGGGACGGTCACGAATGTATGAAGCGATCGTAAAAGGAGAGAACTTCCTTGAGCCGGGTCTTCCGGAGTCCTTTAATGTCTTAGTGAAGGAATTGCAAAGTTTAGGGTTGGATGTGGAGCTTATCAAATCTGCTGATTAAGCCAATAGTCTGCTTGTGCATTCCCACCATTCAACATAATCGGAGGAACGAACTTGGAAAGTATCTATTCGCTCTTTGAAAAGCCTCGTGACGCGGTTTCGTTTGATGCCATGCGGATTCGAATCGCTTCGCCTGAGAAAATCCGCTCATGGTCCTACGGCGAGGTGAAAAAGCCTGAGACGATTAACTATCGGTCCTTTAAGCCTGAACGGGATGGTCTATTTTGCGCAAAAATTTTCGGGCCAACGAAGGATTGGGAATGTAATTGCGGTAAATACAAGCGGATGAAGCACCGTGGGATTGTGTGTGATAAATGCGGAGTGGAAGTCATTCAGTCGAAAGTTCGACGGGAGAGAATGGGTCATATCGAATTGGCAGCTCCTGTTGCCCATATTTGGTTTCTAAAGGGTGTGCCCAGCCGAATTGGCATCCTTTTGGACATGAGTTTAAAGCAGTTGGAGAAGATCCTGTATTTTGAGGCGTATGTGGTCCTGGATCCGGGCAATACCAATTTGCGAGAACGAGAGTTATTGACCGAGGAAAGATATCGTGAGTGCGTAGAGGAGAATGGGGCCAATTCCTTTAAGGTGGGTATTGGTGCCGAGGCCATTCGTGAATTGTTACGGAAGGTCGATATTAGTGCCTTGTGGGATGAGCGGCATGTCAAGATCAAAAGTACAACCTCCGCAGCTGTGGGGAAAAAGCTAACGAAGCGATTGAAAGTGATCGAGGCGTTCCATAAATCAGGGAATAATCCAGAATGGATGATTATGGATGCCATTCCGGTTCTGCCACCAGAGCTTCGCCCTCTGGTGCCTTTGGATGGCGGACGATTCGCTACCTCTGATCTGAATGATCTCTACCGTCGAGTGATTAACCGCAATAACCGTCTTAAACGATTGGTGGAATTGAAAGCTCCTGGCGTCATTATCCGCAATGAAATGCGGATGCTCCAGGAAGCGGTTGATGCGTTGTTTGATAATGGGCGTCGGGGGCGGGTGATTCGTGGAGCGAATAAGCGTCCCTTGAAGTCATTGAGTGATATGTTGAAAGGGAAGCAAGGGCGGTTTAGGCAGAACCTTCTGGGAAAACGGGTTGATTATTCTGGGCGATCGGTCATTGTGGTAGGTCCAGAATTACGGCTCAACCAATGCGGACTGCCTAAAAAAATGGCTTTGGAATTATTTAAGCCGTTTATATTTCACAAATTGGAAGAACGCGGAGCCGCAACCACTATCAAGAGTGCTAAGCGATTGGTTGAGAAGGAGCGTCCCGAAGTATGGGATGTTCTTGATGAAGTCATTCGGGAGCACCCGGTTATGTTGAATCGTGCTCCTACCCTTCATCGACTGGGGATTCAGGCTTTTGATCCCATTTTGGTTGAAGGAAAAGCTATTCGTCTTCATCCGTTGGTCTGCGCGGCCTTTAATGCAGACTTTGATGGGGACCAAATGGCTGTGCACGTTCCTCTTTCGGTAGAAGCGCAAATTGAGTGTCGGGTATTGATGATGGCTGCCAATAATGTTCTTTCTCCGGCTAATGGCCGACCGTTGTCTATCCCCTCTCAGGATATGGTGTTAGGGTGTTATTGGTTGACCAAAGACCGTGATGGCGCCCGTGGAGAGGGAAAAATCTTCTCGTCTACAGATGAAGTCCGAATCGCCTATGATGCGCAGGAAGTCGATGAGCAGGCCAGAATCAAAGTGCGGATTGAAGGAGATTTAATTGATACGACGGTTGGACGAGTTATTCTCTCTGAGGTGTTGCCCTCCAGTATGCCATTTTCGCACGTGAATCAGCTCATGACAAAAAAGGAGCTGACCAAATTGGTAGATCGTGTTTATCGCCAGGCCGGTTTGCATGAAGTGGTCATCATGCTTGATCGATTAAAAGACTTAGGATTCTCTTATGCCACCAAGGCTGGTGTTTCGATTTGTATCGACAATATGCATATTCCTTCTCGTAAGGTGGAATTAATCAAGCGGGCAGAAGGCGATGTTTTGCAAGTTCGTGAGCAATACAGCGAAGGGTTGATTACCAATGGGGAGCGGTATAACAAGGTTATCGATATTTGGGCTCACGTCGGTGAGCAAGTTGCCATAGAAATGATGAAAGAAATTAGTGAGGGGGCCGGACGGGATGCCGCAGAGGGGCTTAACCCTATCTATATGATGGCGGATTCAGGTGCTCGGGGAAGTTCTCAGCAGATTCGGCAATTAGGAGGAATGCGTGGTCTCATGGCCAAGCCTTCCGGAGAAATCATTGAAACCCCTATTACTGCCAATTTTCGAGAAGGTCTGACGGTCTTGCAATATTTTATTTCCACTCATGGAGCAAGAAAGGGGCTCGCCGATACGGCCTTAAAAACGGCCAATTCAGGATATCTGACTCGGCGGCTGGTCGATACGGCGCAGGATGTGATTATCAGTGAGCCCGATTGCTTGACAACAGATGGCATCATTGTGTCGGCGTTGATAGAGGGAGGTGAAGTGATTCAACCTCTGGATGAGCGAATTCTCGGGCGGTTAACAGCGGAGGATGTGCATGATCCCGTCACACAAGAAATTATTGTTAAAGCTCATGAAGAATTAAACGAAGATCTTTGTAAAACTATTGTGGAAGCTGGAATAGATCACGTGAAAATCCGTTCCGTCCTTACATGCCAGTCTCGTTGGGGAGTTTGTGTCAAGTGTTACGGTAGAGATTTGGCGCGTGGCCGTCTTGTGGAGAAGGGTGAGCCTGTTGGTGTCATTGCGGCTCAGTCTATCGGGGAGCCAGGAACTCAGTTAACCATGCGGACTTTTCACATTGGGGGAACGGCCAGTAAGGTAGTGGAGCAAACCGTTCTGGAATCTAAGCACGATGGAACGATTAAATTTTTAAGTTTTGACACTAAGAAAAATGCTGATTTCCATAATCCCGCCTTGGCGGTAAAAACTCGACAGGGAGATTGGGTGGTGATGGTAAGAAATGCCAAGGTTGCGGTTTGTGATGAGACGGGCCGCGAACGGGAAAAATATCCGGTGGTTTATGGAGCTAAGATAAAAGTAAAGGATGGTGGAAAGGTCGAAATTGGGCAAAAGTTTGTGGAGTGGGATCCGTATACTCTCACCATATTAACGGAAGTTGGGGGAAAGGTGGCTTTCGGTGATATCACTGAAGGGGTCACCATGAAAGAGGAGGTCGATGAAGTCACGGGTCTTTCGCGCCGCGTGGTCATCGAGCAAGCTGGGACGAATTTGCGCCCACGCTTGTCTGTCAAGGACGAGTCGGGAAAGACCGCCAGGCTTGCCTCAGGTTCACCCGCACGGTACCTTCTTCCTGTTGGAGCTCATATTTTTGTTGAAAAGGGTGCCATGGTGTATCCGGGTGATGTGTTAGCAAAAATTCCCAGAGAAACGACTAAAACCAAAGATATTACCGGAGGGTTGCCTCGGGTGGCCGAATTGTTCGAAGCGAGAAAACCAAAGGAACATGCAGTGGTAAGCGAAATTGATGGAGAGGTGTCTTTTGGCGGATTTGTGAAGGGACTTCGCAAAGTTGTCGTGGATAACAAAATTGGTGATGTGAAGGAATATTTCATTCCACGGGGCCGACACGTTAATGTTCATGAAGGGGATTGGGTTCGAGCTGGCGAGCCATTAATGGATGGATCTGCTAATCCGCATGATATTCTCAGTGTCTTGGGTCCACGTGAGTTGCAGAAGTATTTGGTGAATGAGGTGCAAGAGGTCTATCGCCTTCAGGGTGTGGTGATTAATGACAAGCATATTGAAGTTATCACGCGGCAAATGTTGAAAAAGGTGAGAATTGAAGATGCTGGCGATAGTTCATTCTTGCCGGGAACCCAAGTAAATAAATCGGTTTTTGATGATGAAAATGAGAAGGTGCTTTCCGAAGGAGGAAAACCGGCTTTAGGCAAGCCGGTCTTGCTGGGAATTACAAAAGCTTCTCTTAGTACCGATAGCTTTATTTCCGGAGCGTCGTTCCAAGAGACCACTCGAGTTCTTACAGAGGCTGCCATAAATGGGCGCACGGATGACCTGCGTGGATTAAAGGAAAATGTGATTGTGGGCAGGTTGATTCCGGCTGGTACTGGTTGGGGTGAGTACCGCGAAACATTTGTTCCTAAGCGAACGGAAGAAGAGGCGCTATCTTCTGAGGAGCCGTCAACTGTGGATAAAGTTAAATTGCAAGTAGGTAAATAAGAGTTTAAAATCTGTAACTATCTTGACAGAAGGGTACTGAATCTATAGGATTGTCAGGTTCTCACAATTAATTAAATTTTAAAGAGCATGATTTGGAATATTTATGCCAACAGTTAATCAATTAATCCGAGTCGGCCGTAAGGCGATAAAAGCTAAAAGTAAGAGTTCCGCGTTAAATCAGTGCCCACAAAGAAGGGGTGTGTGTCTTCGGGTGTATACCACAACGCCGAAAAAGCCAAACTCTGCCTTGAGAAAAGTGGCGAGGGTTCGATTAACTACTGGTCTCGAAGTTACTGCGTATATCCCTGGGGTGGGTCACAATCTCCAAGAGCATTCCATTGTTTTGGTCAGGGGTGGGCGTGTAAAGGACCTTCCTGGTGTTAGATATCATATGATTCGTGGAGCCTTGGATGCTGTTGGGGTTGCGAATCGCAAGCAGGGGCGATCAAAGTATGGGGCGAAGCGTCCAAAGTAATCTTTCTTAGTGTCTTAACCAACATCTAATTTGAATTCGGCTTGTCACCTCTTTAGGAAAAAATTATATGCCACGTAGGCCGCTCGTTCTTCGCCAAAAGTTAGTTCAGGATTCAAGGTATAAGGATCAGGTTGTGGGAAGATTTTTGAATATTCTTCTGCAAGACGGGAAGAAAAGTACGGCTGAAAGGGTTTGTTATGGTGCTTTTGATATTGTTAAGGAAAAGACTGGCGATGAGCCACTGAAGGTTTTTCATGCCGCTCTTGGAAACGTAAAGCCTATGGTAGAAGTGAAGTCTAGAAGGGTTGGTGGGGCATCGTATCAGGTTCCGGTTGAAATTCGTCCGGTGCGTCAAATTGCTTTGGCTTTGCGTTGGATTAAGCAGAGCGCGTTAGCTCGCAGCGGCAAAAGCATGAGGGAGAAGCTGGCGGCTGAGCTCATGGATGCTGCCAATAATAATGGCTCCTCGGTGAAGAAGCGTGATGAAACACACCGGATGGCTGAAGCTAATAGAGCTTTTGCTCATTATCGGTGGTAGGTTTGGTATTTTTTATGCTGCAGGGAATTTGTTCTAAGTAGGGAAGGTATTTTCCTTCCTGTGTTTATGGAAATGAACAGAGTCCTTTGCAGCATTGTTGTGTGAGGAATTTGTGACGGTAGAAATTTCATTAAGTCGAACGCGGAATATTGGGATTATGGCCCATATTGATGCCGGGAAGACGACGACTACAGAGAGAGTTCTGTACTATACGGGCGTGTCCCATAAAATTGGGGAAGTCCATGAGGGTGCCGCCACTATGGATTGGATGGAGCAAGAGCGTGAGAGGGGAATAACGATCACCTCCGCGGCAACGACTTGTTTCTGGAAAGATTATCGGATCAATATCATTGATACTCCAGGGCATGTTGACTTTACCATTGAGGTGGAGCGCTCTCTTCGCGTTTTGGATGGCGCGGTAGCGGTGTTTGATTCCGTTCAGGGTGTGGAGCCTCAATCTGAGACGGTATGGCGACAGGCTGATAAGTATCAGGTTCCTCGAATTGTTTTTATGAATAAAATGGATCGGGTGGGTGCAGACTTTTTTGCAAGCGTGCAGTCATTGATTGACCGCTTGGGAGCCAAGCCTGTCCCGGTGCAATTGCCTTTGGGAAAAGAGGATGGATTTCGGGGGGTCATTGATCTCATTTTCATGAAAGCCCTGGTCTTTGATGACGAGACGCTTGGCGCGGCCTATTCCACGCAGGATATTCCTGGCGAATATCTTGAATTAGCCAAGGAATATCGTGAAAAGCTGTTGGATGCGGTGGTGGAATTTGATGAAGCGGCAATGGAGAGGTATTTAAACGGGGACACGCTTGGAATTGATGAGATTAAGCGAGCTATTCGTTTGGGGACGGTTGGATTAAAAATTACCCCTGTTTTTTGTGGGTCGGCTTTTAAGAACAAAGGTGTTCAGCCTTTATTGGATGGAGTGGTGGATTATCTTCCTTCTCCCGTAGATCTTCCCCCCGTGGTGGGAATTGATCCAAATACGAATGGGGAAATAACTCGAAAGCCTGAAGAAGGTGAGCCTTTCGCTGCATTAGCATTTAAGATAATGTCAGATCCATTTTCTGGGCAACTCACATATTTCAGGGTGTATTCGGGAAGGTTGACGACAGGGTCTTACGTATACAATGTTGCCAAGGGGAAAAAAGAGCGAATAGGGCGTTTGTTGAAAATGCATGCCAATAAGCGTGAAGAGATTGGCGAGGTGTCTGCAGGTGATATCGCTGCCGCAGTTGGTCTTAAGGATACCAGGACCGGGGATACTCTTTGTGACGAAAAGCATCCAATTTTGTTGGAAGTGATAAAGTTTCCTGAGCCTGTTATTTCCCTGGCGGTTGAACCTAAGACCAAGCAGGATTTGGATAAATTAGGGTATTCCTTGGAGAAGCTCGCTCAAGAGGATCCTTCTTTTCAGGTGAAATCAGATGAAGAAACGGGGCAAACGATCATTTCCGGTATGGGAGAGCTGCATCTGGAAATTATTGTGGATCGACTTCTTCGTGAATTTAAGGTTCAGGCAAATGTTGGAAAGCCGCAGGTAGCCTACCGGGAAACAATCCGGGGGAGAGCTGAAGCGGAGGGGAAGTATATTAAGCAAACCGGTGGGCGCGGTCAGTATGGGCATGTTTATCTGCGTGTGGAGCCGGCCGAGTCTGGTGTGGGTTTGGATTTCGTTAATAAAATTGTCGGGGGGGCGGTTCCACGGGAATATATTGCTCCAGTTGAAAAAGGTGTTCGAGAGCGGATGGAAAGCGGGATTCTGGCCGGGTACCCGCTGCGTGATATTCGTGTGACGTTATACGACGGTTCATTTCATGAAGTTGACTCCAGTGAGATGGCCTTTAAGATTGCAGGTTCGATGGCTCTTGTGAGTGCCTGTCAAAAGGCTGATCTGGTGTTGTTGGAGCCAATTATGAAAGTGGAAGTTCTTGTTCCTCAGGATTTCATGGGTGATGTCATTGGTGATTTAAATAGTAGGCGCGGGAAGATCCATGGGATGAGGGCAAGGGGGACTTCTCAAATTGTTGATGCGGCTGTTCCTTTAAGTGAGATGTTTGGGTATTCCACCGATTTGCGCTCTAAGACTCAGGGGCGAGCCACTTATAGTATGGAATTTGAATCTTATGAGGTTGTGCCAAAGCTTATGGCTCAGCAAATCATAAAAAAGAATCAAGGGGAATGATGATCCTCTTTTATTATTTATAAAATTGGTAAAGCATTGATTTGAAGGGGAGGTAGGGCATGGCGAAGGCGAAATTTGAGCGGAAGAAGCCGCATGTCAATGTCGGGACGATTGGGCACGTTGACCATGGGAAGACGACGTTGACGTCGGCGTTAACCAAGGTCATGGCCGATACGGGCAAATCCAAGTTCATCCCCTACGATGAGGTGGCCAAGGCCAGTGAAAGTCAGGGCCGACGAGATCCGACCAAAATTCTGACCATTGCCATCTCGCATGTGGAGTATGAAACGGAGAACCGGCATTATGCGCATGTGGACTGTCCCGGACATGCCGACTATGTCAAGAACATGATCACGGGCGCCGCGCAAATGGACGGGGCCATTTTGGTGGTCAGTGCGGCCGATGGGCCGATGCCGCAAACGCGGGAGCATATTCTCTTGGCGCGGCAGGTGGGGGTTCCCTATATTGTCGTCTTTTTGAACAAAGCGGACAAGGTGGAAGACAAGGAATTATTGGAGCTGGTGGAATTAGAGGTGCGGGAGCTGCTCAGTAAGTATGGCTTTCCGGGGGATGAGGTGCCGGTGGTGATCGGGTCGGCGATCAAGGCCATTGAAGGGGATCAAAGTGAGGTGGGCGTGCCCGCGATCATGCGCTTATTGGAGGCAGTCGACACCTATATCCCGACGCCGCAGCGGGCCATCGACAAGCCGTTTCTTATGCCGATTGAAGATGTCTTTACCATTAGCGGGCGCGGGACGGTGGTGACGGGGCGGGTCGAGCGGGGGCAGGTGAAGGTGGGCGATGAAATCGAGATCGTGGGACTCAAGCCGACGCAGACGACCATTGTCACGGGCGTCGAAATGTTCCGGAAGGTGTTGGATGAGGGGCAGGCGGGCGACAATATTGGGGCACTCTTGCGGGGGACCAAGAAAGAAGATGTGGAGCGGGGCATGGTGTTGGCCAAGCCGAAGAGTATTACGCCGCATACCAAGTTCAAGGCGGAAGTGTATATCTTGACGAAGGAAGAGGGTGGGCGGCATACGCCGTTCTTCAATGGCTATCGTCCGCAGTTTTACTTTCGGACGACGGATGTGACGGGGGTGGTGCAGTTGAACCCGGGGGTGGAGATGGTGATGCCGGGGGATAATGTGTCGTTTACCGGAGAGTTGATCTCGCCGATTGCGATGGAGCAAGGGGTGCGGTTTGCGGTGCGAGAAGGGGGCCGAACGGTGGGAGCCGGGGTGGTCACGGAAATCGTCGCGTAAGAATATAATGAGGAAGTGGAAAGGGTAGGTTTTTGTGGATCGAGACCGCAGAATTCGAATACGTTTAAAGGGGTTTGACTATCGGGTATTAGATCAATCTCTTAAGGAGATTGTGGATACTGTTCGTCGGAGTGGGGCACGCATTGCTGGTCCAGTTCCCTTGCCTACAAGGATTGAGAAGTGGACTGTTCAGCGTTCCACTCACGTTGATAAAAAGTCACGGGAGCAGTTTGAAATTCGTACCCATAAGCGATTGTTGGATATTATGGAGCCAACTCCTGAAACTATGGACGCCTTAATGAAATTAAATTTGGCTGCCGGTGTGGATGTGGAAATAAAATTGTAGTCTTTATGGCAATTATGGCAAAGATCGTTTTTAAGAACGGCCAACTTTTTTAGGTATTGTTGAATTATGGTTAAAGGGTTGTTAGGTAAAAAGTTAGGGATGATTCAGGTTTTTGACGAGGGCAGGCGTCTGGTTCCTGTGACCGTAATTGAGGCTGGCCCATGTGGAATTGTCCAGGTCAAAAAAATGAGTTCAGACGGCTATGAAGCTGTGCAGATTGGGTTTAGAGATGTTCCTGAACGAAAGTTGACGAAGCCTCAGGTTGGCCATTTGAAAAAAACAGGAAATCGACTTTGGCGACATCTAAAAGAGGTAAGGTCGGAGGGGGAATCTCAGGTTGGTTCACTTGTTAATGTGGATATTTTTTCAGAAGGTGAATTGATCGATGTGCAGGGGGTTTCTAAGGGAAAGGGGTTCCAAGGGGTTATTAAGCGGCATCATTATGCTGGTGGTCCGGCTTCGCATGGGTCTATGTTTCACCGGGCTCCTGGGTCTATAGGAGCCAGTTCTTTCCCTTCAAGAGTTTTAAAAAACAAAAAATTGCCTGGTCAGATGGGCAATAAGCAAATTACTGTTAAGGGTTTGAAGGTTGTTGGTGTCAAGCATGAGGAAAATATTCTCCTGGTTTCAGGATCTGTCCCTGGTCCCGTTGGAGGAGTAGTGCTTGTAAGGAAGGTTGGGTGATGCGACCTATGGATGCTTTTCCCGTTTACGGCCCCGACAGACAGCAAATAGACAAGGTCGATCTGAACGATAGAATTTTTAATTCAACGGTCAATCCATCCTTAGTTCACCGGGCTGTGGTTATGCAAAGGTCTAGTGAGCGACAGGGAACGGCTTCTACTCTTGGGCGTGGGGAGGTTAGGGGCGGTGGTAAAAAGCCATGGAAGCAAAAGCATACAGGTAGGGCCAGGGCTGGATCGTCCCGTTCTCCAATTTGGAGAGGGGGCGGAACGGTTTTTGGTCCAAAGCCGAGATCGTATTCAATTGCATTGCCAAAAAAAGTATATCGCGCAGCCTTGAGGGGGGCTTTGGCGGCCATAGTGGCAGCTGAAGGTTTGGTGGTGATGGGCGATTTGGTATTGCCGGAAATGAAGACACGCCATTTGGTCCAATTGCTATCGAAGGTTGGAGCAAAAGGGAAGGTGCTTTTGGTCATTGATGAAGGACTGATTGATCTCATTCGTATTGGAAAGAATGTGAAGAATTTAAAAGTTCTTCATGGTAAGGACCTTAACGTGTATGACGTGCTTTGGTGTGACAAGTTAGTTGTCACCAGAGCGGAGTTGGAACGAATTCAGGAAATTTGGGTGTAATGTGAATCCACATGATGTTCTTATTCGGCCATTGCTGACAGAAAAGATCACGGCTATTCGGGAAGTGAAAAATGGTGTGGCGTTTGCTGTCCATCGTAATGCGACACGCATTGATATTCGCCGGGCTGTGGAGAAGGTGTTTAGTGTAAAGGTCGCTTCCGTTAATGTGATGAATGTCAGGGGTAAGAAGAAGCGTCAAGGTCGTTTTTCTGGAAAAAGGTCAGATTGGCGAAAGGCGTTTATCACATTGAAAAAAGGTGAAAAAATAGAATTGTATGAAAACGCCTAGGGTGCTTTGTTTGAAATTTAAAAAAATGCGAGAAAAACGTTATGCCAATTAAAGAGTATAATCCCACCTCCCCCGGTCGGAGAGGAATGTCGGCTGTCACCAATGAAGGGTTGTCTCGTAACAAACCCGAAAAAAGCCTGACGACGTATATTTCTCAGTCAGGTGGAAGAAATAATGTCGGGAGGATTACCTCACGATTCCGAGGAGGTGGGCATAAGCGCCTCTATCGTAAGATTGACTTCAAACGAGAAAAGTTTAACATTCCGGCGAAAGTAGCCGGTGTCGAATATGACCCGAATCGTTCGGCGCGAATCGCTTTATTGCATTATGCCGATGGGGAAAAGCGTTATATTTTGGCCCCCCTCGGGTTGAAAGTTGGCGATTCGGTTCTGTCAGGTACTCATGTTGATGTGCGGGTTGGCAATGCCTTGCCCCTCATGGAAATGCCTTTGGGGGTAGTGGTGCACAATATTGAACTAAAGCCTGGTAGGGGTGCGCAATTGGCGAGGAGCGCTGGCGCTTCTGCTCAAGTGATGGGCCGAGATGAAGGCTATGTGCAAATTCGCCTAACCTCTGGGGAGATGCGAAAGATCCTTGGGGCTTGTATGGCCACGGTGGGGCAGGTTGGGAACCTTGATCATAACAATATCACCATTGGGAAAGCTGGAAGGTCTCGATGGTTAGGCAAAAAGCCGCATCAGCGTGGAGTGGTGATGAATCCTGTTGACCATCCGCATGGTGGTGGGGAGGGTAAATCAGGTCAGGGTAATCCTCATCCGGTTTCTCCTTGGGGCCAACCAACAAAGGGTTTTAAGACTCGGAAGCCTCGAAATCAAAGTTCGCGATTTATCATTGCAGGCAGAAAGAAAAAATCCCGTTAATTGTGGGGGGAAAACGATGTCAAGGTCAGTTCATAAAGGTCCGTTTGTCGACGACCATATCGCCAAAAAAGTTGAGAAGGCTAGAGAAGCGAGGGAATCCAAGGTGATAAAAACCTGGTCTCGTCGGTCAACAATAATTCCGGATATGATCGGTTTGACATTTGCCGTTCATAACGGAAAAAAGTTTATCCCGGTATTTATTACTGACAATATGGTTGGTCATAAGTTAGGAGAATTTGCCCCAACAAGATTTTTTAAGGGACATGGCGCGGCCAAGAGTGAAAAGGCGGTTGCGCTAAAGTAAGAATAAATTTGACAAATTCCATAAGGATTTAAAAGCGCGAAAAGGTAGATATAACGTTATGGCCGAAGCTAAAGCAGTACTGCGACACGTAAGACTTGCCCCACGCAAAGCAAGGTTGATCGTCGATTTGGTGCGAGGGAGGAATGCGGCCGAAGCGTTGGCCATTTTGAAGTACACTCCTCGGTCGGCTGCCAGGGTTGTTGAGCAATTGCTCTTTTCGGCCGTATCCAATGCGGGGCAAAAAGATTTAGGTGAGCCAGAAAATCTTAAAATTGCCAGGGCCTATGTGGATGGCGGGCCTATTTATAAGCGGTTTCGTCCGCGATCAATGGGAAGGGCTAATCCTATTCAAAAGCGTACTAGTCATATAACAATTGTGGTAAGTCCGGCCAGCTAGCGTTGGTTCAATTTCCTGAAATTGATAGTTAAGGGAGAAAGAATTCATGGGTCAAAAGACGCACCCGTTTGGTTTTCGATTAGGATATACCCGAACATGGCGATCTCGATGGTATGCCAAAAAAGACTATGCCAAGCTTCTCCATCAGGATTTATCCATAAGGGATGTGGTTAAAAAACGGCTGTATCATGCGGGGATCTCAAGTGTTGAAATTGAGCGATCCGGTAACCAACTGAAGTTAATTATTCATACTGCTCGGCCTGGAATCATAATTGGGAGGAAGGGCGCAGAGGTTGATAAGTTGAAATCTTCCCTTGAAAAGGAATATGGGCATGAAGTGTTTGTGACAGTGAAAGAAATAAAAAAGCCAGAGTTGGATGCACAATTAGTCGCTGAGAATATCGCTACCCAGTTGGAGAAGCGGGTTTCATTTCGGCGTGCCTTAAAGCGCAGCGTGGCTTCGGCTCTTCGACTTGGAGCATTGGGAATTAAGGTGTATTGCGCCGGTCGTCTTGGTGGACATGAAATTGCGAGAACGGAGTGGTACCGTGAGGGGCGCGTGCCTCTTCATACCCTTAGGGCCGATGTTGAATACGGGTTTGCTGAAGCCAAGACAGCCATGGGCCAAATTGGGGTCAAAGCCTGGATTTTTAAAGGTGATGCTCAGGTCCCTTCCCTGGAAAAGTCGGAGCCTTCGCTCGGGTTTCTATAAAAGACGTTTAGATTAAAGTGATGGGAGTATCAGGAAGATGTTAGCTCCGAAAAGGGTAAAATTTCGAAAGGTTCAAAAGGGCCGAATGCGTGGAAAAGCTTACCGTGGTGGCGAAATCGCTTATGGGGTTTTCGGACTTAAAGCCATGGAGCCAGGAAGAATTACTGCCAGGCAAATTGAAGCGGCTCGTATCGCGATGACGCGACACGTAAAGCGAGGGGGAAGGATTTGGACAAGGATTTTTCCCGATAAGCCCGTTACCAAGAAGCCAGCTGAGGTTCGAATGGGAAAGGGAAAAGGGAACCCTGAATATTGGGTGGCTCCAGTTAAATCTGGGAGAATTTTATTTGAAATGGATGATGTCACGCAGGCGGTTGCAGAAGAAGCGTTGCGTTTAGCTGGCCATAAGCTCCCTGTGGCGACAAAATTTATTATTCGTGGAGAAATACCGGTTTTGTAGGTCTTGAGCATGGAAATGGACGAAATAAAGAATTTAGAAAAGTCGGAGTTATTAGAGAAAGTCAGTAAATTGAAGCAGGAATTGTTTCATTTTAGGAGTCAGTTGGCATTGGGGCGAATGGAAAATCCAATGCAAATTCGGGAAACCAGGAAAAATATTGCCAGAGTTCAAACCGTTCTTCGCCAAAAGTTTCAATAGGCAGTCACGATTTCAAAGGGAAGTTATGCAATTATGACACAGTCAAGGTCGGTGCCTCGATCACTTATGGGAAAAGTTGTAAGTAATAAGATGCAGAAGACCGTCGTGGTTGAGGTTATTCGCATAGAGCGGCATTCACTTTATGGGAAGGTAATCCGAAGAAAAACAAAATTGAAAGCCCATGATGAAGTGAATCAATGTCAAATGGGTGATCAGGTTAAAATTGTTTATTCCCGACCTTTAAGTAAGAACAAGCATTGGCGCGTTTCTGAGATATGCAACAAGCAGGTCGGCACCTGATGGCAGGAAGTTTTGTTGATGGGGAAAGTGGCGGTTCGGATATTTTTATTCAGAGTTAACCAATGATACAAAATTATACCTATCTTGATGTGGCGGATAATTCAGGAGCAAAAAGCGTCCGATGTTTTCATGTGTTGGGAGGGACGAAGCGTCGGTATGGTTCTTTGGGTGACATTATTGTGGTGTCGGTGCGAGAGGCGATCCCCAAGGCATCGGTTAAAAAAGGCGACGTGATGAAGGCAGTGATTGTCAGGACCAAAAAGGGTTGCCGCCGGGATGATGGATCCCATATTAAATTTGATCGGAATGCTTGCGTGTTGGTCAATGCCCAGGGTGACCCAGTTGGGACTCGTATTTTTGGGCCGGTGGCAAGGGAATTACGAAAGAAAAAATATATGAAAATCATATCATTGGCTCCTGAGGTTGTTTAGGGCAAGTTGACATTATGGCTGAAAAATTTCGAATTAAAAAAGGCGATACGGTTATGGTTATCACTGGCAAAGAGCGTGGTAAAACTGGAAAAGTCCTCCAGGTTCACGCAAAAAAGGCCAGAGTAACGGTGGAAAAACTCAATATAATAAAGCGACATACCAAGCCAAATGCTAAAAATAAACAGGGTGGAATCCTGGAGCGAGAAGCCTCCATGGCTATTTCAAATGTCATGGTGTTTTCTGAGTCTGTACAAAAACCATCAAGAGTTAAGATGAAAATATTTGATGATGGACGGAAGGTCCGCGTCTATCAAAAGGCCCCCACGGAAGTTTTGGATAAAAGCTGATGAAATCAAAATCTGCCCCAAAAGAAACAGGTAAAGTTAAAGAGAAGAAGATCTCTTCCGCCGCGATCGCGCCGAAAGATTATATGCCGAGGATAAAGATTATCTACCGGGAAAAAGTTGTTCCGGCCATGATGAAGGAATTTGGGTATAAAAATCACATGCAAGTCCCGCGAGTTGAGCGGATTGTCTTGAATGTGGGAATGGGGGAAGCGGTTCAAAACGTGAAGTTGTTAGAAAGTGCCGCAGCTGAACTGGAACAAATTACTGGACAGAAACCGGTGCTGACCAGGGCCAAGAAGGCGATTGCAGGATTTAAATTGCGGGAAGGAATTCCTATTGGGACGAAAGTTACCTTGAGAGGGACAAGGATGCTTGAGTTTTTGGACAGGTTGGTATCGGTGGCCTTACCGCGGATCCGTGACTTTCGGGGAGTCTCCCCAAAAGCATTTGATGGACGTGGAAATTACACGTTGGGATTAAAAGAACAGCTGACGTTTCCGGAAATAAAATATGATGATGTAGCATCAATTCACGGAATGGATATTACCTTTGTTACTACCGCCAAACGGAACGACGAAGCCAAATCCTTATTAGCCCATTTGGGGATGCCTTTTCGTAAACCCTAAAGAGGGAAAGGAGCGTTTGTGTCAAGGTTAGCACTTAAGAATAAGGCGAAGCGTGAGCCAAAGTTTCCATGCCGTCATTATAACCGTTGTCCCCTTTGTGGGCGGGTAAGGGGCTTTTTGAGGCGGTTTCTCATGTGTCGAATTTGTTTTCGTTTTCTCAGTTTACGTGGGGATATTCCTGGTGTCACGAAGTCAAGTTGGTAATTAACAAAGTGGCTAGTAGGTTATTTATTTTTTAGAAATTGGCAATTATTGAATTACGAGGTCTTGAAGCATGTCGATGACTGATCCTCTCGCAGATTTATTTGTTCGAATTCAAAATGCGGGGCGCCGTGGACACGATCTGGTTCAAATTCCTTCTTCACGTGTCAAAAAAGAAGTCCTCCGAATTTTTAAAGAAGAAGGATTCATTCGCGACTATAAGGCGGTAACCGGACCTAATGGGCATCCTATCCTTGATGTTTCGCTTCGATATGCTCCTGGTCGACAAAAGAAATCTTTTATTACAGGAATAAAGCGAGTGAGTAAACCCGGATGTCGAGTATATGCTGGAAAAGAGGATCTTCCGCGTGTGATGCGGGGTTTGGGGTTGGCTATACTGACCACGGACCGTGGTTTATTGACTGATGAGCAATGCAGGAGTTTGCAGGTTGGCGGTGAAGTATTGTGCCATGTATGGTGAAAAATTGAGCATTAATTACGTGATATTCAACTGATAGGTTAATCATGTCGAGGATTGGACGAAAGCCGATACCTATTCCGCAAGGTGTGGAAGTCAGGGTTCATGATAGAAACGTTTTGGTGAAGGGTCCTTTGGGACAATTGCAATGGGGCTTGAATCCAGGCATCCAGGCAAAGGTTGAAAATGGAGAGGTTTCCTTTACCAGGCAAGGCGATTCAGCAAAGTTGAAGGCCATGCATGGACTTACCAGGGCGGAAATTGCAAATCAGATGGTTGGGGTGAAGGACGGTTTTAAGAAAAATTTGGAAGTGATGGGGGTAGGATATCGTGCCCAAATTCAGGGAAGCGAATTGAGTTTTACTGTCGGGTATGCACATCCTGTGTCCCTTACGTTGCCAAAAGGTGTTGAGGCCTCTGTGGACAAGCAGACTTCGATCTCTCTCAAGGGGATTGATAAGCGAGCGGTCAGCTTGGTGGCGGCACAGATCAGAAGTATGAAGGTTCCAGATGTGTATAAAAATAAAGGGATAAAGTATATTGGTGAAATCCTTCGTAAAAAAGCCGGGAAAGCTGGCAAAAAGTAGGTTGAACTCGTGAATATTTTAGAAAAACAAAAAAGGTTGAATAAACGGAGTCGTCGGGTCAGGTTGCGTATTGTAGGCTTATCCTCCCGCCCGCGATTAAGTGTGTTTAGAAGCAATTCTCATATCTATGCCCAAATCATCGATGATGCAGAAGGGAGGACACTCGTTTCAGCATCATCCTGTGATCCTGGTTTGAAAGATAAAATTAAATCTGGTGGTAATATTGAAGCGGCTAAAATTGTGGGACAAACGATTGCCGAACGAGCAAAAGCTATACCAATTGAACTCGTCGTATTTGATCGAGGGGGAAGGTTGTATCACGGCAGAGTGAAAGCATTGGCTGATGCTGCTCGCTCGGGAGGATTGAAATTCTAATGTGGCTCAGCCCAAAATTTTGATCAAGGGAAGGATTCACTTCTGTGAGGGTTAATGTTGAAGAGCTTAATTTAAAGGATAAACCGGTCGTTATTAACCGCGTGGCCAAAGTGGTGAAAGGGGGAAAGCGATTTTCCTTTTCAGCTTTGGTTGTTGTGGGTGATGGCGATGGTTGGGTGGGAGTGGGAAAAGGTAAAGCGACCGAGGTCCCGTCTGCCATAGCAAAAGCCGTGGCGCATGCAAAAAAAAATCTAATCCGGATCCCGTTAAAGTCAAACACCATCCCACATGAGGTTCATGGGTATTTTGGTGGAGAGCACATCATATTGAAACCCGCCAAACAGGGGACAGGGATCATTGCCGGAGGGGCTGTTCGTTCATTGTTAGAAGTGGCAGGTGCCCAAAATATTGTGGCTAAAACACTCGGTCGTGGGAATCCATTTAATGCGGTGAGGGCAACTATTCAAGGCCTAAGGCAGCTTCGAGATCCGTATGAAGTGCGAGAGCTGCGTCGAACGGCCGTAGGCATGGACGATTAACTGATATTCGACCGACCAGTGAGGTAACCGAGAAGTCATGGGGAAACCATTAAATCTTTCTATTACATTAAAACGCAGTACAATAGGCCACCCAGATAAGATGCGTGTGGTCCTATTGGGATTAGGTCTCCGAAAAATTGGGCAGACTGTCTGTCGTCCAGATACCGATCAAGTCCGAGGATTGATTTATAAGGTCAGACATCTTATTGAGGTTTCAGGTTCATGAAGTTACACGATCTACATCCATCTCCAGGTTCGAGAACCAAAAGAAAGCGCCTTGGCCGTGGTCCTGGCTCTGGTTTGGGAAAAACGGCTGGGAAGGGGCATAAAGGGTTGTTGGCTCGGTCAGGCCGGGCCAACCAAGCGGGATTTGAAGGGGGGCAGATGCCACTTGCCCGCCGTTTACCTAAGCGTGGGTTTACGAATACCTTTCGGATCGAATATTCGGTGGTGAATATTAAGACTCTAGTTGCTTATGAAAAAACCATGCATTTCAATCCTGCAATCTTTAAGGAAATTGGATTGATTAAGGGACGTAATCTACTGGTGAAAATACTTGGTACTGGGGAAATTGACCGCCCGCTTGTGGTTGAAGCGCATAAATTTAGTGATTCTGCTAGACAAAAAATTGAGAATGCTGGCGGGCAAGCCAAGGTGATCGGCCGTGCTTGAACGGCTTATCACGAGCCTTCAAAATATTTTTAAAATTCCGGAGTTGCGTAGCCGTGTGGTATTTACCTTGGCTATGCTAGCTGTTTATAGAATTGGGGCTCATGTCCCTACTCCTGGTATAAACAATGAGGAACTTTTTAAGTTTCTTACCGAACGAGGCGGAGCCCTTATGGGGTTCCTTGATATTTTTTCAGGAGGAGCTTTATCGAGGCTGACAATTTTTGCATTAGGCATTATGCCTTATATTAGCGCCTCGATTATTTTGCAACTTTTAACCGTTGTTGTTCCACATCTTTCGAAATTAGCAAAGGAAGGTGAGCGAGGAAGAAAAACAATAATTCAGTATACACGATACGGAACTATTGTTATCGCCTTAATCCAGGGATTTGGTATTGCTCTCGGCCTTGAAGGGATGAATGGGGGAGTTTTTGTTCTTGACCCCGGTTGGCCATTTCGGTTGATGACTGTGATCACACTAGTAGCTGGTACGGCATTCCTCATGTGGCTGGGAGAGCAAATAACGGAACGTGGAGTGGGAAATGGGATTTCCCTCATTATCTTTTCCGGGATTGTCGCCAGCCTTCCTAGTGCGGTTGCCCAAACATTTGACTTATATCAGGTTGGCCAAATCAGTCTTCTCCTACTTGTGATCCTAAGTATCGTGATGTTGGGAGTGATGGGGGCCATTGTTTTCTTAGAAAGTGCCAGGAGGAAAATTGCAGTTCAATATGCCAAACGAATAGTTGGACGTCGGGTATATGGTGGGCAGAATACCCATATTCCTTTAAAAATTAATACGGCTGGTGTTATTCCGCCAATTTTTGCTTCTTCTATTATCGCGTTTCCGGCTACGATTGCGAGTTTCATACAAGTTCCATGGGTCCAAACTGTTGGATCGCAGTTGGCTCCTGGATCAGTATTTTATACGATGTTGTACGTGGGGCTGATTATATTCTTTTGTTTCTTTTATACTGCGGTTGTACTCAATCCTGTTGATATGGCTGATAACATGAAGAAATATGGTGGCTTTATCCCGGGGATTCGCCCAGGACAAAAAACTGCTGATTTTATTTATAAGGTGCTTACCAGGGTAACGTTTGCAGGAGCGATCTATTTGGCCATTGTATGCGTCATTCCTGAATTGTTGATATATCGACTGAATATGCCATTTTATTTTGGGGGTACCTCACTTTTGATTGTAATCGGGGTTGGGTTAGACACGGCTCAACAAATAGAAAATCACATGCTTATGCGGAATTATGAAGGATTTTTAGGAAAAGGCGCATTAAAGGGGAGAAGCGGATAACAGCATGAGGGTGATTTTTTTGGGTCCTCCTGGAGTTGGAAAAGGGACCCAATCAGAATTTATTGCGCAAAAGTACCATATCCCAAAGATATCGACTGGAGATTTGCTTAGGGAAAGTGTGGACAGGCAGACTTCACTTGGAAAAGAAGCAAAAGGTTTTATGGACAGAGGGGAATTAGTTCCCGATATTGTGGTGATCGGATTGGTTGAAGAAAAACTCCAATCTCCGGAATGTCAAAATGGGTTTCTATTAGACGGCTTTCCTAGAACAGTGACTCAAGCGGATGAATTATCGTCGTTTTTACAAAGGAATGGAAAGAGCCTGGATCGCGTTGTGTATTTTTCCCTTCCAAAAACAGAAATTGTCAAACGGATAAGCGGGAGGCGGAGTTGTCCTGAATGTAAGGCGGTGTACCAGCTTGAGTCTATACCCCCGAGAAGAGATGGGATGTGTGATGTGTGCGGGATACCCCTTATTCAGCGAAATGATGACAAACCGGAAACTATCGAATCTCGCTTGGCCGTGTATCAGGAGCAAACCGAGCCGTTAATTAAATATTATAAAAACAGGGGCATTCTTTCTGAGTTAGATGGTTCAGGGTCGGTTGCCGCTGTCCAGGAACGGTTGGTAGTTCTCCTGTCACAGCCCAGGTAGAATGATTATTATAAAAACGCCTGAAGAAATTGAACTCATTGCTCGTGCAGGTGAAATTGTTGCTCAATGTCAAAAGCTCCTAGTTGATGAAGTGAAGCCAGGAATGACAACCCTTGAATTGGATAAACTCACGGAACAATGTATCCTTGATTTAGGAGGAGTTCCGGCCTTTAAGGGCTATCGGAATTATCCCAATAGTCTCTGCGCATCCATCAATGAAGAAGTGGTTCACGGGATACCCTCAAAGCGGGTGCTCAAGGACGGTGACATCATTGGATTGGATGTTGGGGCAATTGTGGAAGGATTTTACGGGGATGGGGCGGTGACGGTTGCAGTTGGGGAGGTGCCTACAAGTATTCAAACATTGATTAGAGTAACTCGTGAGGCTTTACACAAAGGTCTTGAGCAGGCTGTAGTGGGCAATCGCCTTTCTGATGTTTCCTTTGCGATTCAAACGCATGTAGAAAAGCACGGGTATTCGGTTGTGCGTGATTTCGTGGGGCATGGTATTGGGCGTCAATTGCATGAAGAACCGCAGGTACCAAATTATGGAAGGCCAGGCCAGGGTCCTCGTTTAAAATCTGGAATGACTCTCGCTATTGAGCCGATGGTGAACATGGGAGGATCTGGAGTCAAAATCCTACAAGATGGATGGACTGCCGTCACTTGTGATAGATCACTCTCTGCTCATTTTGAGCACACGATCACGATTGAAGCTAATGGTCCACCTCGCATTTTAACAGGTTGTGTCTAGTTGGAGGTCTTGGCAATTTCCTGATGGGGAAAGAAGACATTATTGAGGTTCAAGGGGCGGTAACTGAGACATTGCCGAATGCGATGTTTCGGGTTCAGTTAGAAAATGGGCATAAAATATTAGCTCATATCTCGGGGAAGATGCGAATGCATTTTATTAGGATTTTGCCAGGAGATAAGGTGACAGTAGAGCTTTCCCCTTATGACCTGACACGTGGGCGAATTACCTATCGGTTTAAATAGAGGTCGATACCGTGAAAGTTAAATCTTCAGTAAAACCTATTTGTGTTAAATGCAAGGTTATTCGCCGCAAAGGGGTGGTGAGGGTTCTCTGTGTCAACCCCAGACACAAACAGCGACAAGGCTAGGGTGCGTGTGAAATTTTGGGAGGGATGGAATTAGCCATTCCCAAGAAAGAGGAAAATAAACAATGGCTCGAATCGCAGGCGTAGAATTGCCAGTGGGAAAACGGATTGATGTAGGGTTAACCTATATTTTTGGGATTGGCCCAGCCAGTTCACGAGATATTTTGCGAAAGGCTGGTGTTTCTCCGGAAACAAGGGTAAAGGACCTTCAGGAAGATGAGGTAGTCCGATTGCGGGAGACTATCGACAAAGATTATGAGGTAGAAGGTGACCTTAGGAAAGAGGTCACGATGAATGTGAAGCGTTTGATGGATATTGGAACATACCGTGGTCTCCGACATCGAAAGGGTTTACCTGTGAGAGGCCAAAGGACGAAAACAAATTCTAGGACGAGAAAAGGGCGACGTGGGGCGATTGGCGGAAAAGTCAAGAAATAAACTGCCGAAAGGGATATTTCATGAGTGTCAAAAAAGGGAAAAAGAAGGAGCGAAAAGTCGTACAAGTTGGGATCGTGCATATAATGGCCTCATTTAACAATACCATTGTAACGATTACCGATATGACCGGTGGGGCTGTATCCTGGGCCAGTGCCGGAAGCCAAGGATTTAAGGGTTCAAGAAAAAGTACGCCATTTGCCGCTACACGTGCGGGTGAAGTGGCCGCAAAAAAAGGGATGGAATTTGGTCTTCGACAGGTTGATGTCTATGTGAATGGACCTGGATCAGGACGAGAAGCAGCTGTGCGGGCTCTTCAATCGGCTGGTTTGCGAGTCAATCTGATCCGGGATGTGACGCCGATTCCTCATAATGGGTGTCGACCTCCAAAGCGGAGACGAGTGTAGTCTGTGAGAGGAAGGTTTGTGAATAAACGGTTTTTCGTGATCTGGAGATAGGGGGAGAAAGGCCATGGCCAAATATACGGGGCCTGTATGTCGGTTATGCCGGCGTGAAGGGGTGAAGTTATTCTTAAAAGGGACCAGGTGCATGACTGAGAAATGCGCAATTGAGCGTCGAAGTTATCCGCCTGGACAGCATGGGCAGTCACGACGAGGACGCGCTACGGAGTATGGAACTCAGCTTAGAGAAAAACAAAAGCTTCGTCGTGTGTATGGCATGCAGGAACGGCAATTTCTCAAGACATACCATTTGGCTGTCCGTCGAAAGGGCATTACTGGCGAACATTTGTTAAGTCTGCTTGAACGGAGACTTGATAATGTTGTGTATCGGCTAGGATTTGCCTCGTCACGTGGCCAGGCCAGGCAGCTGGTGAATCATGGACATCTTTTGTTGAATGGGCGGAAAGTCACAATTGCTTCCGTGACCGTGAACGTTGGGGATACGATTGAAGTCAAGGAGAAGAGTCGGCAACTTGTTCCAGTCCAAGCCGCCCTCGAAATTGCCGGTGGCCGAGGAGTCCCGAATTGGTTGGATATGGAGCGAAATCTATTTAAAGGAACCGTCCAAGCCCTTCCCACCAAGCAGGATATTGATGTATTGGTCAATGAACAGGTTGTGGTGGAGCTGTATTCACGGTAAATGAGCAGTATGGCTCAACCGAACATAGAACAAAAAATACAAATGGATCAATTACACGGCCTTGGGCTCAAGAAAGGGAGATGCGATCCTTATGATTAAAAGCATGAAGGATTTCCAAATACCTACGAAGCTGGAATTGGAAAAAGACACTGCTTCATCTACTTATGGCAAGTTTACCGCTGAGCCATTTGAGCGAGGGTTTGGAACTACCATGGGAAATGCCATCCGGCGGGTATTGCTCTCTTCCCTCCCGGGAGCAGCGGTCACCTCTGTGAAGATTGAGGGGGTGTATCATGAGTTTTCAACCATTCCCGGAGTGACCGAGGATGTCACGATTCTCATTTTGAACATTAAAGCGTTACGGTTAAGGTTGCATTCCGATAAGGCCAAGGCCATCCGTCTGAAAAAAAAGGGGCCAGGGGAAGTGCGCGCGGCAGACCTGTCGGTGGATCCAGATGTGGTGATTTTAAATCCCGATTTTCATATTGCCACTTTAGATAAGGATGGGATGTTGGATATTGAACTCATTGTAAAGCCTGGACGCGGGTATGTTCCCGCCGAACGGAATAAAGAAGAGGGGTTGCCTATCGGTGTTATTCCAGTTGACTCGGTCTTCTCTCCCATTAAAAGGGTTAATTTCAGTGTGGAAAGCGCTCGGGTCGGCCGAATCACGGATTACGATAAACTGATCCTGGAAGTGTGGACCGATGGAAGTATATCCCCGCAGGAAGCAGTCACCTCAGCTGCGGGAATTCTTCGTGATCATCTAGATATTTGCCTGCCATCTGAGGATAGGGGCGAGCCAGTTCAAGAAGAGGGTGGCGATGAGAGTAAGATGTTGATTAACCAGCATTTGTTCAGGAGCGTAAATGAACTGGAACTCTCAGTCCGTGCCGCTAATTGCTTGAAAAATGCGAATATCAAATCCATTGGTGATTTGGTCCAAAAAAGCGAAAATGAGATGCTAAAAACAAAAAATTTCGGAAAAAAATCTTTAAATGAAATTAAAGAAGTCTTGGCGGAAATGGGATTGGCATTAGGAACCAAAGTGAGTGAAGTGACAGAAGCCCATTCCTGAACTTTTTTCAAAGGACGTGTATTGTGCGTCATCGAAAACGCGGCAGACAATTAGGACGAAACAGCAAGCATCGGTTGGCGTTATTTAGAAATTTGGCGACATCTCTCTTGGAGCATGAGAGAATCGAAACCACGGAGGCCAAAGCTAAGGAACTTCGTGGCATCACCGACAGATTGATCACGCTTGGTAAACAAGGAACTCTGCACGCCAGACGAGGGGCGTTGCGTGTGTTACGAACAAAACAAAGTGTCAAAAAACTTTTTGATGATGTGGCCAAGCGATTTTCTGCGCGGGACGGTGGATATACCAGGATTATCAAAACTCGCCAACGTCCTGGTGACGCCGCGAAGTTGGTGGCTATTGAATTGGTCGAAAAGGGAAATGAATCGGAGAATGCGAGCTCAACCTCTCCAACCAAATAAGAATATACGAGAATTGGTTTTTCATAATTCTATTTTCTATTCGTAGCGCTTCTCTTACGTTGTTTTTTTATCACTCCTTTCTCATCCTTTCACAGGGTTAAGGTCTTTGAAGTATTTTCCAATATAAAAATGAGTCTGAAGTAGGCTGGTGAATCTGAGTAGCTGGCCTAGTTCTGACTCAGTCAGATTGGTCAAAAATTCTTCGTACTCTGTCTTGCCAGCCCTTCCTCAAGCCTGTTTCCTGATGGCTGCGGAGATGGACTGGAACAATGGTTGCCGCGCCGTTCTTGGACTCCGCTAGCATGTAATCTGCTCGACGTAGAGCCCGTTCCGACGACTATACTCGGCCAGCTCCGTCTCGTTCAGCACGGCGGTCTCAATCACGACGGGCAGTTTGTTCGCCCTGCTCCCATGTTCGGGATTGGCTGAACCCGGATTCTGCAGTTGGAAAAATGGATTTGAGCACGATGACGTTATCGCTGGCTGAGTGACTTTGTGTCCACATGTTGAGCAGTGTCAACTGCGGCGCAGTTGAACGTCCTGCAACATCTTGGTTTTCAATACTTTTTTGGAGTTTTTAAAATTCGGTAAAAACTCAACTGCGCAATTCAGGCTGAATCCGCCAGCACGGCTTTTCCCTCATGACGAACGCGATTCCGCCACTGGTACAGCGTCTGCGCTGAGACTCCCGTTTCTCGGCTTACCTCCGTCACTGACTTCGCATGCGGCGCCATCATCTTGCGCGCACAGCCTGTTCTCTGAAATCTTCACTGTACGGTCGCATGCCGCCCTCATTTTCCACCCCTCATTTGGTTGACTGGTCAACATAACAGACACGACAACTACCCTGACATAGGGGGTTTCCCGCCGCGCAGGCTCTACCAATGTGAACCCGAAATGTCTGCCAGCCGCTCAAAACGGAGATCGCAAAGACCAAGAGCGCGCGCTCCTCCATCAACTTCTTGGTGGCAGTGCCGGAAATCGTGCCATGCCGCGCATCCACTTCGGTCAGCAGTGTCACATCGGTGGCTGTGAACTGCGGCTAAAGCGATGTTTGGGGGCGCTTGGTCTTTTACGATACCTTCCCGGCTTTGTAGTACTGTCGCACCAATCGGGTGACCTGCTGGCGTGACAATCCAGTCATGCGCTCTAGGTAGCGCCGCAACACGCCCTTGTCGGTTCGCTCGTGCCGGGCATACCCATGCCGCTTGAGCACTCGCTCGATCAACCCATATCGCCCCTCCTTGGCTACGCGGAATGTCACTTCCGTTCTTTCATCCAGAAACGCTTTGACCTGCGCCACAGTTTGCAGCTTTGCTTCGTCCATGTCGATCACCAGCCTCGTGACCGATTCAGAACTTCAGCCGTTCAGACTCATTCCCTGTAGGAAATACAGGACATCTTCAGACTCATTTTGTATTGGAAGAGGCTTTTTATTTACTTGCCCTGGACCCTGTGCTATTCTTTTTTAATGGGTTCTTAACCCTAAGGGGAGGGTTTTTTTACTGAGCAAAGCCCAATGCAATTTTATGGTATCAGGAGTCTTTTAACACTGACTGTTTTGGGTCTGGCAGTGTTTATTGGGCATCGTGTCGTGACTCACATGCAAATACGAAGCCAGGAAATAACTTCGGTGACATTAGATGAGCAGCAGGGAGCTGATGCCTGGATTCAAGGATTTTCCTATCGCCAAACACAATCTGGCGCCACCAAATGGGTCGTGAACGCTCATCAGGCCAAGGTATTTGACAAAGAACACGTTGCCAAATTGCAGACGGTTCAAGTGCGGCTGTTCGACGAAACCTTTCAAAAAGAGCAATTGCTGATTACATCTGAGGAAGGCGTGATGAATACTTCCAATAATGATTTTGAGTTAGTAAGCAAAAACGAGAAAACAGTGATGACATTTGAGTCTGGTTATCAAGTCTTTTCGGACAGATTCTCATGGAGCGAAAAAACACGACAAATACACACTGCGGATCCAGTGACTATCCAAGGCGATGGTTTGGTCATCACCGGAACAGGTTTAGCGGGAGACGTGGATAAGAAAGAATTTCGTTTGCTCAAGAATGTTCGTGCGGAGGTGTCGTCGCCATAAGAGTAGCGCCGCTGTTCCCACTTGTTTGGTGCGTGGTTGCCGTGGTCTTCGTTCTATTCCCAATTTCAGGATGGGGAGAAGGACAGAAAACAACTACTGTGATTACTTCAAATACGATGACGGCCAGTGACGAGAAAAATCAAGCCATTTTTCAAGGTGCGGTCAAGATGGTCCAAGGAGAATTGGTGGTTCATTCTGATGTCATGATTGTGTATTTCAAAGAAAAAGCCCCTTCAGGGGCTTCTTCAAATCCTGCCTCAGGGGCCAATTCCGAATCCGGGAAAGAAATCAGTTATATCGAAGCGAAAGGTCGGGTCAGAATAGAAAAAGGGGAGAGTCGAGCTACCAGTCAACATGCTTTGTATAACAAAGCCGAGGAAAAGATTATCTTGACAGGAACTCCCGTGGCCTGGCAAACAGGGACACGGATTAGTGGTCCTAAAATGACTATGTTTTTAAAAGAAAACCGGAGTGTCGTGGAAGGTGGAACCCGCGTAGTAATCGAAGGGTCTGAGCAGAATTAGTGCTGGACCGTGGAAAGTTGACTTCGCTTGGTGCTTCAATCGAAAGCGTATCTTATTATATTGTGGGACGAGATGAATAGTTTAAGCAACAATGTCTTGTTTCCAAGTTGAGATGTCTGACGGTTTTGTCACTACTGGAGTAGCTCCAGTTTCCCCAAAGATCTATAACAGCATGGTTGAATCAAGAACTTTCTATGGCTGAAGAACGGGCTGCTCAATCTCTTCATAGAATCTCTGCGAAGGATCTGAAAAAGAGCTACAAGGGTCGTCAAGTAGTCAGAGGCGTCAGTTTGGAATTATTGGGGGGGGGAAGTTGTAGGGCTTCTCGGCCCTAATGGCGCTGGCAAGACCACTATATTTGATATGGTGGTGGGGCTATGTCAACCTGACCAAGGAAAAATATTTCTCAATAAGGATGAGATTACCAACCTGCCGATGTACAGGCGGGCTAGACGGGGAATTGGATATTTACCTCAAGAAGCCTCAATTTTTCGGCGGCTTTCCGTTGAAGATAATGTGTTGGCTGTCTTAGAAACTCTCGATCTACCCACGGCTGGACGAAAAGCCAGATTAGATGAATTGTTGGAGGAATTGAATCTGAGTCGGCTTCGTACGCATGGTTCTTATACCCTATCAGGTGGAGAGCGTCGACGATTGGAGATTACTCGGGCGTTAGCCACGAACCCGAAATTTTTACTCCTAGATGAGCCTTTTGCCGGGATTGACCCGATCGCAGTGGGGGATATTCAAGATATTTTGACCAGTTTAAAAAAGAAAGATATTGGAATCCTGATTACAGACCACAATGTTCAAGACACTCTTTCCATTACCGACCGAGCCTATATAATAAGTGAAGGAACGATCTTAGAAAGTGGCCCACCGGACGTCATTGTGAATAGTCCAAAAGCCAAGGCCGTGTATCTGGGTGAGCGCTTCAAGATGTCGCAATAAAGAGGAATCAGGTTTCTGAAATGGATCTTCGGTTAGACCTTCGCCTATCTCAAAAGCTGGTGATGACCCCCCAGCTGCAACAAGCCATTAAGTTGTTGCAACTCTCGCGATTAGAACTTCAGCAAGTGTTAGCTCAACACTTAGTGGAAAATCCACTTTTAGAAGATCTGGCTCTCGAAACACAGGATGAAGAAGCCACGGTAGGGGAAGAAAACCCGGATCGTGGGAAGGAGCCTGAGGTCGAGGGTGAGACTTCAGGTGACGCGGCAGATCTTCAACCCGCCGTCAAGGAAAGCGAGCCGTTGTCCTCAGAAGAGTGGGACAATATTTTTGGGAATGATTGGCGGCCTTCTCAGCGAGATGAAGCCTCCTCGGGAGATGAAGAATTTCCCTCGTATGAACAAACGCTCACCAAGCCGACTTCTCTTGAGGAATATTTAGAGTGGCAACTCCGGCTCTCCTCCCTCGAAGGAGATGATCGAGACATCGGGAGAATGATCATCGGGAATTTGGATGAAGATGGGTATTTGCGCGTGCCTCTGCCGGAACTGGCCGAAGACGCCAAATGTTCTGTTGAACATGTTGAAAAGGTATTGCGTCAGATTCAGCAGTTTGATCCACCAGGGGTTGCGGCTCAGGATTTAGCGGAATGTTTATTGATCCAGCTGGAACATCTTCAACATGATGAGTCCGGCTTAACCAATCATCTACAGGCCGCAGTACCCATGAGTGTAGTGGCCGCTATCCTGAAGGATCATTTAGTTGATCTTCAGAAAAAACGGTATCAGTCTGTGGCCAAAACATTGGGGGTGACTCTGGATGAAGTCTATGAGGCTGTTCGAGTCATAGAGAGCCTAGAACCAAAGCCTGGCCGTCCTTACTTTTCGGATAGTAACTCGATCATTATTCCGGATGTCTACGTGGTGAAATACGAAGGAGAATGGGTAGTCCTGCTTAATGATGATGGTTTACCGCGATTGAGAATAAGTCCCTATTATCGGCGCCTCCTTTCCCATTCCGGAGAAGATTCAGGGAATACTAAAACCTATCTAGAGGAAAAGTTAAAGGGGGCACAATGGATTATTCGCAGTATTGATCAGCGGAACAAGACGATCGTGAAAGTTGTCAAAAGCCTGGTGAAGTTTCAAGAAGCTTTTTTGGAAAAAGGCATTCAATATCTTCGGCCATTAGTCTTGAAGCAGGTGGCCGAGGATGTGGGTATGCATGAGTCCACAATTAGCCGGGTGACGACCAATAAATATTTGCATTGCCCGCAAGGGATATTAGAACTTAAATTCTTTTTTAATGCAGGGATTCAGCGGGCTGACAATCGAGGGGAGGATATGTCCTCCGTGACAGTTCGGGAGATGATTCGGGAGATGGTGGCGCAAGAGGATGCGGCCAATCCCTTAAAAGATCAGGAGATCGTCTCCAGACTTCGCAATAAAAATATCTTGATTGCCCGTCGAACCGTGGCCAAGTATCGTGCTGAATTGCATATTGCCTCTGCCAGCCAACGGAAACGAATTCCCACATAACCCTCTGTATGTGGGCTCCAGGTTGCCTGGAGTGCTCATAACATTGTCGTTAACATCAGATGCGCCTTTCATCATTGGGTTACTGATTCCTGTTTATCTGGTTGAATGGCGAGTATGTAAATTCGCGACGGTTGTGGGAGTGCTGTTATGTCGATTGAGTCTCCTCAAGTCTCTCTGAAAAACGATCCATCGCCTCTTCGGCTGATGATGGTGACGGGGACATCGGGGTCTGGAAAGACTCAAGCTTTGAAATGTTTAGAAGATTTAGGGTTTTTTTGTGTGGATAATCTTCCGCCGGCCTTATTTCAAAAATTCACAGAACTGTGTATTCAACCTGACAAAGATGTGAAGAAGGTGGCCCTGGGAATTGATATTCGCGAACGGGCGTTTTTTGAAGATTTGTTGAGTAATCTAGAAGCCTTGCAAAATGATGGATGTCAAGTTGAACTGCTCTTTTTAGAGGCACAGGATGATGTGTTAGTCAGGCGCTTTTCCGAATCGCGTCGGCCGCACCCCTTACTCCCGCAACGGCCGATTATTGAGGGAATTCAATTAGAGCGTGAACGGTTGCAAAGTCTTCGAGCCAGAGCCCATCGAGTGTTGGATACGTCTGAATTCTCTGTCCACGACCTCAAGGCATGGATTATTAAACATTATCGGGACCCGGGTGAAGGGCAAGCTCTGAAAATTAGTCTCATGAGTTTTGGGTATAAATTCGGGGTGCCCTTCGATGTGGATCTAGTATTTGATGTTCGATTTCTTCGTAATCCTCATTTTGTACCCGACCTTCAGCCGTTAACGGGGGAACACGCCGATATTCAACGATTTGTCCTAGACACGAGGGAGGCCAAAGTCTTTCTCGATCATATGAGTGAATTATTCGCCTTTTTGTTGCCATTGTTCGAAAGGGAACAACGGAGTTATGTCACCATTGCCTTCGGATGTACGGGAGGACGTCATCGTTCTGTGTCAATAGCTCTGCGCATGAAAGATATTTTGAAAACATTAGGTTATGACGTCACGATTCAACATCGAGAAATAACTCACGAGGGTGTTTCCCGCTAATTTGCCATTCCTCCTTCGGTGGAATTCTTTAGCCAGAGTGATTCCCAACGTTCCCCAATTTGCTGCTTCTTAAGTTCGTTCTCGCTTGTCGTTGCCGATTTCCCCGTAGATTTTTATTTGACAACCTCACTAAGCCTTATTGATATTCGGAGTATTCCCCAAGGGAAGGGAAATAGGGTTGGGGGTTACCCAGCGTTCTAGAATATGAGGAATGCGGAAAAGGTTTAACAAAATAAAATATCTAGGTAAAAACACGGCATCATATTGAGGAATGGCCTTCAAGAGTAGAATCCGGCTACAACGTAAACTGAGGATTATGGGACACCTGGCGATCGATTTTTGACCGATAAAAAAGATGGTAATGACCTGGAAAGGAATAGCCACAAGGGCCGGTGGTTTTTTGTGGAAAAGCCGGGATGCCACAGGCGTGGATGTGGGGTCTCGCTTCATGAAGTCGGTAATGTTGCAGGGGGGACGGTCATGCCCAACATTAAAAGGTTTTGCGATTGGAACAGTTGACCCAAGACCTCATCACGATTCTCAATCTGATCTCGAAAAAGGCAGAGCCATCGCCCAAGTTCTTCGAGATCAGTTGACCCCTCCCCCTCATACTGTGGGAATTTCGGCATCGGGTCCACAGGTATTGTTAAAGATTCTTACGCTTCCTGTCATGACGGAAAAGGATCTTCGAGAACATTTAGCTCTAGAACTTGACCGGTATATTCCCCTCGATGTTCAGCATGTGGTGTGGGACGTGTATCGCCACAAAGTCCCTGTTTTTTTTAAAGATGGAAAGCAGGACCATTTTCTGGTTGTGGCGAAAAAAGATTTCATTGAAGATCGAATTCGACACTTTGAACATCAAGGGGTGAAAGTCCGCTTTGTCGATGTGGATACTTTTGCGCTGGTGAATATGGTTGCCTACAACTATGGCGACGAGGGAGCGTGGCTGATCGTTCACCTCGGGCCGACCGGTATCCTCTTGGTGATCATGGAAGAAGGCGAACCGGTACACATTCGCCAAGTATCCTACGAGGCCGAGTGGTATGGAGATCTGCTGGACCGGGTGCTATTGACGCATGAAACGTCTGATGAAGGCTATAAATTGGGAGCCTCGGAAACCTTACTCCTGGAGCAATTTTTCAAAGAGACGACCGACCAGATCATTGAAACCTTAACGTATTTTTCAGATATGTCTGAAAAGGCAGTGATGCCGGGCGTCCTCCTGTCAGGAGGGTATTCCGGGGTTGAGGGACTTCCAGCAAGATTAGCTGATTCGTTGAAAATGCCCGTAAGCCTGGTTGATCCCTTTAAAGAGATAGCGGTTCCTCCGGCAATTCAACAGGATTTCCGATTTCAAAAGGCATCGCCTTTATTAGGTGTTGCCGTTGGAGTGGCATTGCGTGGTGTGGCTCACCATGATTGAGATTAATTTAGCTCGCCAACTCCGGGGTTCTGTAGAACGCAAGGAGCCTTCATGGCTGGTATGTTGGCTGGTGAGTGGGTTCGTGTTCATGGGAGTTGGAGTAGTGAGTTGGTGGTGGACGCAATCCTTGCAGCAGCAGGTTGATTCCTTGCTTCAAGAAAAGATGGTTAAAACTCAGTCTCTGGTCCGGATGCAGGAAAGACTGAGAAATATGGAACGTTATGGTGAGCAAAAAAAACTCCTCATGGCTTCGGTTGAACGGATAAGTGGTCAGGAGAAAGAGAAAGCCTGGCCGGTCGCATTACTGGATGGAGTGAGTCGAAGCATAGATGGGCTTGATATCTGGTTAGAGCGGGTACAGCTTGAAGCCCAGATTGTGGAATTGCACGGACGATCTCTGGGCCTGGAAGATATTGGAAAATTTATTGAGGCGTTGGAGAATGATAGGGTCATCATGAGTGTGCCTGTGGTGGAAATCCTGGATCGTCCAGAAGGAAAATCGGAAGCATATCCCTTTGTGATTCGCTTTGTATTCGATCAAAAGGTGACAGCATGATCGTACGGTGGACGGCACCATCAATCTGGCATCGATTAGGCCTGTCGGGGATAGTGATGCTTGTGTGTCTGCTGGGTCTGCACATCGTTATTTGGCACGAGATGGATCAATCAATCGAGATGTTGCAACAAGAAGTGGCTCACCTAGATCAGGAGAGCCAAGGACTCATCCCGAAACTAGGCTCTCTAAAAGCCATAGAAAAAGACATTACCGAATTACGTGAAAATCTGTCCTCTCGAGTCCAACAATTCCCCGAACACATTGAATCAAAAACTTTTCGAAGGGACGTCGTGGAAATTGCGAAGCGAAGGAGCGTGACGGTTCGAGTGTGGAAACCTGAAGTTCCCTTAATGGGCCTTCAGCATTCTGAGACCTCTATTCCGATAACCGTCAGAATAGAAGGGGATTTCCAAGGTACCGTTCAATTTTTAGATGAACTGCGCCAGCTCTCATGGATCCAAAGCATTGGCTCCATTGGCATGGCCAGAAGGCAGGGGATCGAGGATTCATCCCTCATCATCACTAACATCGTCATACACGGGTTGACTCCCTTGGGTATTGAACATGTCCAAAAGCTGCTTAAGGCATAACCTGGTTGACCCGAGCTTGACGGGCCTGCGAGGTACCCGAGCCATTGAAATGCCGTGTATTCTATCCACTATGACCCCCTGCCTGAGAGGATCAGAGAGCTATTCAGTCTGTTTTCTGGGGTGCCTAATTTTTTGGTTAATGGGAGTGGTTGCGGTGGAAGGAAAAGTAACCCCGCCTTCTCAACCGACCACCCCGGGAGAGAATAGCTCAGTTCACGACAATTCCCGACACACCGAAGTGAACCGTCGAGACCCTTTCAAACGGATTAAAAAACGCATGCCAACTCCAGTGGTCTCGAAAAAATCTCATCCTGAATCAACAATTGTCCCCAAAAAAGTGGAAAATCCGGTTTGGAGGCTCCTTGGCGTGATTCACGGCCAAAGTGGCCACCAGGCGGTCATTCAAATATCTCCTAAGGAGAGGGTCGTTGTGCAACCAGGGTCGGAACTGGCTCGATCAGGATGGACCATCAAAACCATCACCGAGGGGGAGGTATTACTTGAGCGACTTTCTTCAACCTCTTCAGTGGGGGTCTCTTCACCGCCAGGAAACTTCATTCTCTCCTTCTCTGCCATTCGAAAATCACCATGAATATTTTGGTTGAGAAAGCCTGAAAAAACCTTCATAATCTAAAATCCTGAAGCCCGAAGGCCCAATTAAATTTCCGTGTATGACTGCCTCGGAAACGGGACATTTCCGAAAATTTTTAGTATGCCGTGCATATACCAAAGGGGGGACGGTGAATATTTCATCCTCAAGCCATGTTGAGGCTTCATCGATCCTATCACGGGTATCGAGGCAGGACGAGGGAGTGTTCAAAAAGACACGTCCAGCAAGCCCATAGCCACATGCACGGGAAGAATGTCCAGGTACCCATAAGAACAGGGCTACAGGGTGAGAATGCCGCTGGTGGGATTGTTCAACAATCCCTAAAGGAATGATCTGTTGAGATATTTAAATGCTGGGGAATCCCATGGGAGAGGTCTCATGGCGGTATTGGAAGGAGTTCCATCCGGTTTGCCGGTCACGGCCGAGGAAATTAATGCGGATTTGATCCGGCGGCAAGGAGGATATGGTCGAGGCGGCCGGATGCGCATTGAAAAAGATCGGATTGAGTTTATTTGTGGGGTTCGAAAAGGGAAAACCTTGGGGAATCCCTTAGGGATGTTGATTTGGAACAAAGATTGGGAAAACTGGAAAGATATCATGGCGTCGGAACCTGGTCCGTCCTCTACCGAACGCGTGGTAACTCGCCCCAGGCCAGGGCATGCAGATTTGGTAGGAGCGATCAAATATGGCCATCGGGATATCCGAAATGTGCTGGAAAAGGCCAGTGCCCGGGAAACAGCTATCAGAGTGGCCATTGGTGGAGTGGCGAAGTCGTTGCTGGCCCAGTTCGATATGCGGGTGGTCAGTTATACCATGGACATCGGAGGCATTGCTGCCCCAAGACCGAACGATCCGTTGATCGCGTATGAACAGGCGGAACAATCTGAGGTACGGTGCCATGACTCCGATACGGCAAAAAAAATGATTGAACAGATTCGATCTGCCAAGCATAAAGGGGATTCTTTGGGCGGTATCTTTGAAATCGTCGTTACAAACGTCCCGATCGGACTGGGAACCTACGCCCAGTGGGATCGGCGACTGAGCGCTCGCTTGGCTTTTGCCGCTATGAGTATTCAAGCCATGAAGGGCGTCGAAATTGGAATGGGCTTTGAATCGGCACGTAGGTTTGGGTCCGAAGTGCACGACGATATTTATTTCGATAAAGCCTCGGGACAATTCATCAGGAAGTCGAACAATGCCGGAGGTCTAGAAGGCGGTATTACCAATGGGCAACCGATTGTCCTGCGAGTGGCCATGAAACCCATCGCCACCCTGTACACCCCAAAAGACAGCGTGGATATCGAGACGAAAGAACCCTTCGAGGCCACCGTGGAGCGCTCGGATATTTGTACCGTGCCGGCGGCTGGCGTCGTCGGAGAATCCGTGATTGCCTATGAAATGGCCAACGCCATGATTGAAAAATTTGGAGGAGACACGTTGGAGGAAATGAAACGAAACTTCGAGGCCTATCAAGAATATGTCCGCACGTTTTAGCCACCTCGACGTGAGCTGTCACCGGGTAGGGTTCTTTCGTTCTTCCAATTGGGTAGTTCTTTTGGTGACTTCCGCTAGATGAAGACCCCTTTGTACTCGAATCAAATTCCGGTTTCTTTAGGAAATCGGAGCTATGAAATCTTGATCCAACCTAATATTCTGACTCAGATTGGCCGTGTGCTCCAAGACATTGGATTATCCGGCCGAGTGGGCATTGTGACCAATCCGGTCGTCAATGAGCTCTATGGCCGGGTGGTCCACCGGTCATTAAAACAGGCCGGGTTTTCTCCATTTCTCGTGGTGATTCCCGATGGAGAGCAAGCCAAATCGGTGCACTGGCTGTCAAAAATATTGGATGCACTTGTGACTCAACGATTTGAACGGCAGGATGTGGTGTTGGCTTTAGGTGGGGGGGTCGTGGGAGATGTGGCAGGATTTGCAGCCTCCGTGTACCTGCGCGGTGTCCCATTTGTCCAAGTACCGACTACCTTGGTGGCGCAGGTGGATTCCAGCGTGGGTGGCAAAACAGGGGTCAACCATCCTATAGGGAAAAATTTGATAGGAGCGTTTTATCAGCCATGTGTCGTGGTGATTGATCCACAGGCGTTGCAGACTCTTCCAAAACGTGAATGGGTAGCGGGATTAGCGGAAGTGATTAAGTACGGCATGATTGCCGATTCCCAGTTCTTTGAATATTTAGAACGACATGTTGAAGGACTGCGTGCGCAAGCAGAGGAAGTGATCCCCACCGTGATTCGGCGATGTTGTGAAATAAAAGCTGAGGTGGTGGGGGGAGATGAACGAGAGTCCGGACGCCGACGCATTCTGAATTATGGTCATACCGTGGGCCATGCGCTGGAAACCTGGGGTCATTATAAAACATGGATTCATGGAGAAGCGGTGGGAATTGGCATGGTGCAGGAAGCCGAGATCGCCCGGTTTTTGGGAATGTGTGACAAGGAGCTTGTGGAACGGCAACGTGATCTGATTCAGGATGTGGGATTGCCCATTGCCATGCCCTCCATGAAATTTATGGATCTCTGGGGAGCCATGCAACACGACAAAAAGGTCGTAAAAGGTCAAATAAATTGTGTGGTGCCCAAAAGAATCGGTGACGTCCAGGTCGTTCCTCTGGTTCGACAGCATATTCGTCAATGGTTTGCAACCAGTCAGGTCTCTCGTGCGAAACGATTGAAGCCGGTTCCACAGGCGTTGACACGTCCACGTCCACACAAGAAAAAATAACATGGCTCAGGCCCGCCATTCGACAACGGAAGAACTGAAGCACCTCGTTCGAGAAAGGATACGGGAGGTGCAGATTCTTCATCGGATCAGCGAATCCATTAGTAGCACCTTGGAGCTGGAAACGGTGTTAAAACAAATTGTGGAGGTGGTGGTTGAAGTCACGAAGGGTGATGCCTGCTTGCTGTATTTGATTTCTGAAGCAACGGATGAACTCATTCTTCGTGCCTCGAAAAATCCCCATCCCCGGCTCATCGGGCGGATATCCATAGGATTGGGAGAAGGGATTACCGGGTGGGTGGCACGAGAAAAAGTCCCGGTGGTGATTTCTCGAAATGCGAGCGATGACGCCAGATTTAAGTTTTTTCACCGTCTGCCGGAAGATCGATACCAGGCCTTTGTGTCAGTCCCGATTATGAGTAAAGGGGAAATAGTCGGAGTCATCAATGTGCAGCATAAGCGGCCCAAGCGGTATGCCGAAGAGACGCTGGCCCTCTTACTCACTATTGCTAATCAGGTGGGTGGAGCGATTGCCAATGCCAGACTCTATGATGACATGCGGCAGAAAGCCCGTCGTCTGGAAACCCTTTCCCAGGTTTCGGAAACGGTGGCCTCTAATCGATTGATAGAGGATGTTCTGCAATTAATCGTCACCATGACGGCCCAGCTGATGAATTCAAAGATTTGCTCTATCATGCTTGTCGACCAGGATTCCGGGGAACTTCGTATTGCCGCTACCCAAAGCTTAAGTGATGCCTACCGGCGTAAGCCGCCGTTGAAGATCGGCCAGAGCATGAGCGGCCGGGCTGTTCAAGATCAACATCCGGTTTATGTCCCGGATGTGACGGCAGAAGGTGGATATTTTTATCGGGATTTGGCTAAACAGGAGGGATTACATTCGTTGTTGTCTGTCCCCATGCTTATGAAGGATAACCCGATAGGGGTTATTAATGTGTACACCTCCAGTTATCATGCGTTTTCAGATGAAGAGGTCAAAACACTACAAGCCATTGCGAATCAATCAGCGGTCGCCATTGAGCATACCCGACTCATGGAAAAATCTTTTGAGATGCAAGAGGCACTGGAAGTGCGAAAATTGGTTGAGCGCGCCAAAGGGTTTTTAATGGCGTCAAAGGGACTTTCAGAACCTGAAGCGTTTCGTCTCATGCAGCGACAAAGCATGAATCTTCGAAAATCCATGAGGGAAATCGCGGATGCCATCATTCTTGCTGAGGAACTTCAACGGGCCACTCAGTAGGAAGCCCTTATGGGATTCATGAAGAAGGAATCCTGGTGAGTGGTGGTTTGAACGGGTTCTTAAGCACTTGTATAATGCCTTGAGGAGCGACAACGAAGTCTTCCTTTAAAATTTGGCTCAAAAGGACAATGGCGTCCTCGGTTCCGCTGGGACAGAGGACGTTTTTTTTATCATGACTTTTCGATTGGCGATGGTCCAGATGAATGCGGTGGTTGGTGACCTTGAAGGAAATGTGCGTGCCATTTGCCGGTGGATTCGTGAAGCCAGGAAAGCCAAAGCGGATGTGGTGGTCTTCCCGGAATTGGCCGTGTGTGGCTATCCACCAGAAGATCTTCTCCTCATGCCAAAATTTCTTCTCGATATCAGCCGGATGCGTAACCGTATTGCCAAAGCCACGACCGGGATTATGGCGGTGGTGGGAAGTGTGGTGGAGCCTGGTCATCTGGCGCACCGTCCCATCCGGGAGCCGTTGCCGGAAGAAAGGAAACCCTTTAATGCGGCTTGGGTCCTGGCAAATGGCCGAATGAAGGGAACGTATGCAAAATGCAAGCTGCCAAACTATGGTGTTTTTGACGAAGAACGGTATTTTCAACCGGGAAATACCAGCCCGGTCTATTGTCTGGGCTCGTTACGGATCGGAATCAATATTTGCGAAGACATTTGGTTTGCTGATGGTCCAGCCAGCATACAAGCTACGCATGGAGGAGCTCACCTGATTTTGAACATCAATGCCTCACCCTATCACGTCGGGAAAACGCAAAGTCGGGAAGACATGTTGGCGGTCCGAGCGAAGGACAACGACGTGATCGTGAGTTACACCAACATGGTCGGGGGGCAGGATGAATTGGTATTTGATGGGAATAGTCTCGTACTGGACTCCACCGGTCTGGTGCTCGCAAGGGCGAAAGCCTTTGAAGAAGATCTCTTACTCACAGATCTCAGGATTCCGTCGATCCGAAAGCGGATATCCAAAGGTTTTGGAACAGTAACTGGAACCAAAGTCGATGATGTTCGAGTTCCGGGGATCCGCATTGGGTGGACACCTACGCGTCCAAAGTCTTTAGCTCCTTGTGCCCCAACGATGACCCCGGCAATCGAGGAGTCAGAGGAGATATACCGGGCATTAGTGTTAGGGGTAAGGGATTATGTGAGGAAGAATGTCTTCTCAAAAGTTCTTGTGGGAATCAGCGGTGGCATTGATTCAGCATTGACAGCAGTTATTGCCCGAGATGCCTTAGGAGCTTCCAATGTGATGGGTGTGACGATGCCATCTCCCTATACCTCGCAGGAAAGCCGACGGGATTCTCGCCAGTTAGGCAAAAATTTAGGAATTCGCTTGCTCAATCTTTCGATTGCGAAGATGTTCAAAGTTTTTCTTCGGCTGTTGCGCAAGCCTTTCCAGGGGTGTCAGGCTGATACAACGGAAGAGAATCTGCAAGCCCGCATTCGAGGCACACTCCTGATGGCCCTCTCCAACAAGTTTGGATATTTAGTGCTGACTACGGGCAATAAAAGCGAAATGAGTGTGGGCTATGCCACGCTCTATGGGGATATGGCTGGTGGTTTTGCGGTCATCAAAGACGTTCCAAAAACGAAGGTGTATCAACTCTCTCGATGGCGAACTGAGTACAGGGGCTCTTTTTTTGAAAGGGTGACCATTCCTGAGAGCATTCAGGTACGTGCGCCTTCGGCTGAGTTAAAGCCAGATCAGATAGATCAGGACACACTCCCGCCTTATCCTGTGTTAGATGCGATCTTACAAGCCTATGTCGAGGATAATTACTCGAGAAGCAGGATTGTGAAGATGGGCTATGATGCACATGTTGTCCGAACAGTCATGGGAATGGTGGATCACAGTGAATACAAGCGTCGACAGGCTCCAGTGGGCATTAAAATTACTCCGAGGGCATTAGGAAAAGACCGGCGGATGCCGATTACCAACCGGTATCCTTCAGGAGCCTAACAAGGATGTGTGTCATGATCAGCATTACCGGGAGTTACATTCGATGAGCGCAAGCAATTCTTTTACCCCTACGTTTTTTACGGACCCCAAGGCTTCCTCAATGGGCCTCCATGTTCTTCAGGAACAACGGGAGATCCTGCAGCATCGATTGATGGATGGAGTGACCGGCGGTGAGATCACTCAAGCATTCTCTGATTTTATGGATGCCTTGCTGATCGCCCGGTTTCGGGAGGTGATTCAGCAAGGCAATGCTGGTGTGCGAGCCGGATGGCAGCAGTGTTGCTTGGTGGCGATGGGGGGATATGGGCGTCGGGAATTAGCACCGTATTCGGATATTGATGTCATGGTATTAACCCAGGGTAACCAACAGGAAGTCGCTCAGGCCCTTTCCACTGGAGTCTTCCACCGGCTGTGGGACCTGGGTTTTCAAGTTGGCCATAGTGTCCGGTCTATTGTGGAATGTCTGACGATTGCGGAGACCGATTTGGTTGCTTGCACCTCGCTGATGGAATCCCGGTTTCTTGTTGGCAGTGCTCCCGTGTTCCAGGAATTTCAGAGAAAATTCGACCGTCGGATCGTCAAGAAAAAGTCGCAGCGATTTATTCTCGATAAAATCGAAGAGCGCGAACGAGAGTATGCCAGATTTGGCGAGACCGTCTTCATGCTTGAACCGAATATTAAAAAAAGTAAGGGCGGGCTCCGGGATGTGCATCTTCTGCAATGGGTTGGCCACGCCCGGTATGGGGCGGGGACGATTCAGGAACTATCGAATCGGGGATTGATGGCCATTCAGGATTATCAGGTGTTACAGGAAGCGCAAGAATTTCTCTGGCGGGTTCGGTGTTTTTTACATTTTGAGGCGGGACGGGCTCAGGATATTCTCACGTTTGACGACCAGGTCCGGCTCTCTGCGCAATGGGGATTTGTGGATCATCCCCATTTGTTGGCGGTTGAGCAATTTATGCAGGTGTATTTCCGTCATACGACCGGTCTGTTTGACCGTTGTGGCCGGTTTCTTGATCAAGCCAGGGAGGTAAGCTGGTGGAACCGGGTTAGACGATGGTGGCCTCCCCCCTTGATTGAGGGGCACTTCCGTATCCTGGAAAACCGGCTGACCATTCAGCCGGATAAATTGCTCGAGGTCCTGGAGAGCCCCATATTGCTCCTCAGGTTGTTTGTGGTCTCTCATCGTCAAGCAGTCCTCATCGATTCCCGCATCCTGAATGAATTGTCACAGCACATGGGAACCATACCCAATGAACGGTTTCATACTGAACAGGTGAGTGGGTTATTTCGAGAAATTCTTTCAAACCCTGGTCGAATTGCTCAAACTCTTGAGGCCATGCACCAGGCTAGCCTGCTGGAAAAGTTGGTGCCGGCTTTTTCCCGGGTGCGGGGGCTCATGCAATTCAATCAATATCATAAATACACGGTCGACGAGCACAGTCTGCTCGCGGTGAGGGAAGCAGAGCGTCTCCAGGATCATCCAGGGAAGATAGGAGACATTTACCGGAACATTCCCGATAAAGACCTTTTGCATCTGGCCTTGTTGCTACATGATTTAGGAAAAGGACGTCCCGGGGATCATAGTGAAGTGGGTCAGGAGATTGCCCACAAAACCGCTGATCGGTTGGGATTATCCGAGAAGGAGCGGCAGGTCCTCGCCTTCCTTGTCTATCACCATCTGCAGATGTCCCATACGGCATTTCGTCGAGACCTCAACGATCCCAAAATTATTTTAACCTTCGCCCGCATGGTGAAGACCGTCGATGTGCTACAGAAAATGTTCATTCTGACCATTGCAGATATTTCAGCGGTGGGACCTGAGGTGATGACGAAATGGAAAGAGGCCTTGTTGTGTGAACTGTATTCCCAGACCTACGCAGAACTTGTGGGTGGGAAAGGTCCTTCTGCTAATGGGAAGGAGAATCTTCAGCCGGCCGCACGAGACGAACTCATCGCGATCTTAACGAGGCACCGAATAGAAGGAGACGCTCATGAATCGGATTGGTCGCAATGGGTGAATGATAGACTTCAACAACTTCCTGCCCGCTATATTCAGTCCACACCGGTTGATCAAATGGCGGCATATCTCTTAGCCATTCGTTCCCTCCCCTTAAAGCCGACGCATGTGGAGGCAAGATTCAATCAGGCATTAGGTGTTTCGGAGTATGTGTTGATTACGCATGAACAGGCCAAGCCAGGTATTTTCATGCAAGTGACGGGTGTGTTAGCCGCCATAGGATTGCAGGTATTGGAAGCGCAAATTATGACACTCAAGGATGGTACGGTGTGGGATGTGTTTTCGGTATACGATCCGGATTATGAGGAACCGCCACCCGCAAGCCGCTTGGCGGAGGTCTCGCAGGAGATTCAAGAGGTCGTGGAGGGACGGCAATCAGTTCACCAATTGTTTGAGCGACGACGGCGTATGGCCTTTGGCCGGCCATTTCCCACTGGCCGGCATCCCACCGAAGTCCATATCGATCATGAGGTTTCTGATACCTATACGGTGATTGATGTGTTCGCGGATGACAAGCAGGGTTTGCTCTTTGTGATCGCCCGAACGCTGGTCAGTTTGGACCTGTCGATTCATATGGCGAGGATCGGAACCAGATTAGACCAGGTGGCCGACGTATTTTATGTGACCAATTCGCAGGGAGAAAAAATTCTCCCAGGTGAAGGCTGCGAACATATTCAACGCGCCCTTCAAACCGTCGTTGATCAATTCCTGGCTGAGTAAATTTGGTAGTCGATCAGTTGAATATCCTGATCTACGGGCGCTGGTGATGAGGCTTGGAAGGGGAAGCTCTGCGAAGCTAGGGTTTTTCAGCCAGGATCCAGTTTTTGGCCATTAAGCATTGTTCCATGGCATCTTCAGATACTTTTAAATTAAGGGAAAGAGGTTTGGAAGTTCCCTGTTGGCCAGAGTTAGAAATGATTGTTTCGCGGCACTGACTCACATCCTCTTCGAATTCACCTGGTTGGGCGCCTGATTTTGCCCAAAACAGTTGAGGAGTGCATCCGACCGTGAGGAGGATGAAGACGGAAAGAATTCCCTTACGCCAGAAGAAGATGTGTTTAAATGAATCACGCATTAGGGGAACGACACAAAGAATAACATCCAAGCAGCATAGCAGATGGATATTTATGGGAAAAGAGGCAGTTTCCTCCAAATAAAATGAGTCGGAAGGGAGGCCGGTCTTGATGGCCATTGGCTCCCATCCACAACTCTTCAGGGAGTGTTAATGCATTCCGTGAGAGGTCTTCTCGCCCTTTGGCCGTGCCCACGTACTCCTTCGTACGCCCCCCAGTTCAATTGGCTGTGGTTTTGTCCGTGAAAAGGCACATTTTGTTGCTCCGGGTTGTGGGGGCAGTATGGGACTTCCCTCGTTGAACCTCATCTATGAAAGTTTTGTCAAGTGCGAGCCTGTATGCCGTGACGTGACCCCATGCTGGTACCCGCACTTCTCCCTCTCGGCCTCCCTTGTCGCCTCCCGATGATCTCGG
>WHTE01000007.1 GCA_009377845.1 Nitrospirales bacterium
AAAAATGAGACTCTGTGGCACCGACAAGTTGGGTTGAAACCATGGCCCATCCTCAGGATCAGATAACATCACTGGGATCAGCAAAGTCGTATCAAGAAGTCCCCAACCCCGTCGTTGCAGGAAAAGGCATAGTGGGCGCGTTTTTCGAGCCAGGGGTCGAATGTATAGGAGTGATCTGGTAGGAATGTAACGTTCAAATTGATGGAGAATTGGAAGGTCTGGTCCATACCAAAGGTATGTGGTGATAGGAAATCGGGTTGTCATCAAGGCCACTATTGGGGCTGGAACAGTTGTCTGCAAAGGTTGTCTGCAAAGGTTGTCTGCAAAGGTCGTCTTCAAGGTGATGTGGTGGTCACAGAAAAACAGTCAAGCTGCTTGCTTCAGGAGCCATTGATTGATGGGGAATCTTGAGTACTGCTCAGTTATCTGTGGAAACAGGCGATGTGATTAATGGCTGCGTCTCTATGGGTTCCCCTAAATGAGGCAACAGAAACAAATGGATTTGTCAACTATCCGGACAGAAGCGGATTAGGCCAATTTTCCTGTAGTTATAGGAAGCCCGATATGCTTCCACGAGCTTCTCTTCTTATTTTCTACCCAACCCCTTTTGGCGTCTTCCCTTCCCCCCCTTTGAGGTCAGCCAATACAGCCGAGAGAAGATTCCTTGTTACATTTTTAAAAGGCGCTTGGTTCCTTTTGTCGGGATCACTGACGGGTTTGTCACCCTACAACTCCAACGAACCTGCCCTCAAAGAACACGATCTTTAGCTGATGGTCAAGATCGATTTGGGCATCTGTCAGGGACTTTAACATCATGTTGCTTGTCGATCTGGAGTTTAGTTGTATACCAACGCTTTTATCACTCCTGTTAGTTAAGGTTAGGGGGAAATGGTGGATGTTTTTTTAAAGTCGGATGGGAGGCACATGGTTTGCTTAACCGAAATAGAAGGAATGAACACTTTTTACTGAGGGGCAACATGAAAATCTGTGAAAAATGCCAGGGTTCGATGGTGGTAGAACGCGCTGTGGATTTAGAAGTCGGGTTGAGTATTTTGTATTTTGCCTGTTTAAATTGTGGCAAACGGATTCAGGCGGAAAAAGAGCCGCGTCCTCTGATCCATTAAATATTGATGATTGAAACAGTGAAAACGGAGGGAGTTATGCAAAAACAGAATCGACCATTAACCTATGATGAAAGGAAGGCGGCCGAGGCGGCGTTCCGAGGGGCACCGTTCGACTCACAATTGTCCGAATCGGCCCGAAAAGTCTATTTAGGAATTTCCTCAGCAATGGCGAACAAACGGAATGAGGCTTTTCAAGAATTTGATCTATCGCAATCGGCTACCATGGCCAAAAGAGCGTCGACAGAATCGAGGGCTCGACCCCGAGCAAAATCCACCTTGTGGTAATCCCTGCGCGGATATTTGGGGGCAATCCTGTAATCGGGTTGTCCCCAGCCCTAATCCCTCCACTCGTCTCGACAGCGTCATATTCCTCTACTACAATAAAATATGCTCCTAACCTGAGTCCCATATGTATGGATGTTGACAGATGAGGCTTTTCTTTGTGAAGTTGATTGGGACATAGGACTTTCTGAACATACGGGTATTTTTTGTTTTTGCTCCCCCTACCTCTGCCTATCCGTTGGTGAGGTACATTATGAAAACATCTTCAGGATACAGTCCACCGTTTTTGGAACCATAAATGAAAAAACATCCCGCATGGCTGACATATACACAGAAAGTAGGAGCGATCCACAGTATGGTGATTCTCGTGGCTCTTTGTACCGGTGCCGGAATCTTCGCGCAGGATCAGGAGATGATTTCAGGGGAAGTGGTGGCCAATCAGGCAAAAGCTGCGTGGATGGATGGCTCCCCCAATCGTGCGCTGGATATCCTTGACCAGGGTATCCGGGAATTTCCACGATTTTCCCTTCTCCAAAAACTTCGAGGGAATATTCTGACGACGATCCGTCGTAACCAGGAAGCTTTAGAGGCTTATGAGGCAGTGCTCCAAGGTGAGCCCGAATCCTTGGGAGTTCGATGGGCGAAATGGAGTGTGTTGACTCGGTTAGGGGAGGGGGAGTTGGGGATTGAAGAACTTCGGCGGATAGCCCAAAGAGAATACGACAATCCTTTGGTTCACCTGCGTTTAGCCCAAGAACTCCGGAAACTTGATCGATTAGAGGAATCGGTGGAATCGTATCGCCAGGCGGTCACTCTGGCTCCCGAAGTACTGGGATGGCGTTTGTCCTTCGCTCGCGCGCTCTTTGACATTTTGGATTATGAAGGGGCACGAAAAGAAGTAGAAAGCGTGTTGCAAAACGTAGCAAAAGGTTCTCCTGTAGAAGCCGCAGCCCGGAATCTATTACTGGTGGTATACGGGGCAACAAAAGAGAGAGGCCGACGCTTTCAACCAATTTTTAGCCCAGAGGGTACAGCTGCAGATCTCAAGCAATGGGGGTTAATTCGGAATAAGGCCTGGAAATTTTTTACGGCTGGTCGGTTCCGGGAAGCCGAGCCGGTGCTTCGAGAAGTTCTCACCCTCAGGCCTTCGGATCAACAAGCCACCTATGAATTAGGGAGTACGTTAATGGAGCTGGACCGCTATGAGGAAGCCATAGACTTTCTCCAAAAGGGGATTGATCTGGGTGCACCCAACGAGGTGTATTTGGATTCCCTTTTTCGTATAGGACAGTGTCTGGTGGAGTTGGGGCGATGGTCGGAAGCCTTGCTGTATTTTGAATTACTCCAGGAGCTTGCCGCTGGGCAGGAGGCTAGTCCTCCGGAGGCCAGTTCTGAAGAGACGAGAGAAAGCACCGATGACCCTCAGGTCATTGCCGGAGTCAAAGTTCTGGATAAGCAGAAGGTGGCCCATTGGTTGGAGAAGGTTCGGCAACATCTTTCCGACACGGAGCAGTCCACTGCGGATCTCAGTCCAGTCCTCCTTGATCCAATCACATCCAGCACACCGCTGGTTCAGGCTGAGGAAGAACCCGTAAGGAATCTCGAGGGCTTTGAACCGGTTCATTCACGGACATCGCTGATGGGACGTGACGCGGATTTCAGTTGGTTTCGATTTGTCATTCCTGCAAGGATGGTTATGCGGGATGATCTGCTTATGGGGTCACATGAATTTATTCCCATTGATCCGGGAGACACCTTTCCCATGACCCAAAAAAATATTTATTTAGTGTTTGCCTTGGTAACACCCTCCTATGATGAAATACCCTTAACCGCCGAATGCTTCCTTGAAACGTCCAAGATTTCGTCAGATCAGGCGTCGTTAGCTCAGGATCGCGTCGTCATGACCACGAATGAACAATCCGGATATTTTCGGTTTCAGATTTCACCAGAAGGCTGGAAACCCGGACTCTATCGTTGCGGGTTATTTGTGGGGGACGAGGTGTCCGCCTATAATCAGGCGGATGAGGTCCGGTTTCGGATCGTACCACAGGACTAGGCTTTCGTGAGGGGAAGTGGCTGTTCTGAGAGTAGATCTCGCTGCAGCGGAGTGAGAGGTTCGGTCTTGTTCATTATGCCGCCCCTCCCAGGTTTTTGAGGCCTCTTCCATTTTGCCTTCCCGCCCCATCATTTCCCGTTCCGTCATTCACTGCGAACCGCTTGGCGTTGATGCACGCCGGATGACGTTCACCCTATAATTCTTGATCCTGCTTTGGTCGCCAGCCGCGCTGGCCCTTATTCCGCCTAAATTCACGCGAAATCGGCGACTTGTGCACACCAACTTCATTGGAAATTTGCCACGGCTTCAAACCCGCTTTCTTCAACTCAGAAATCTGGTATCGTTGCTCGCTGGTGAACTGCTTGTCGTGCTTCATCTGTGCTCTTTTTCCCTTGGTCGTGTAAGAGGTTTTGATGCTACTGCAGCTTGTCTCCTAACATCCGTGCAAAAATTGCACTTGGAACTTGAACCCTCCCTTAATAACTCATAGAAGTGGGGAGACCACCATTCTCATCTTTGGTGACATCCATCCAATCCCCAAAGCCCCCTCATTGATTCCACTGATGGGCAATTTCAGACTGGTTTCACATTTTTTGAGCGCATCTTGAGCTACTTGGCGCTCGGCTATTTCGCCAAGGTTTGTTGTCGCAACCGTTGGGATTCGCCTATCTGGCGATGAAGATCCAAGAATCCTGGATGATGATCAACGCGTGCCATTGTTGATCCGGGTCCTGCCGGATTGCCTTGGCAATGGTGATTTGCGCACGTGGCTGTCCTTTGAGAAGAATGCAAGGGAGAAATTGCGGATGAAATTGTGAGGGGGAGCACGGCGGGTGGACCGCCCTGAAATAATGGCTCAAGTCGAGACGTATATTTTGTTGTTGTCAGATGCGGTGAATGACCACCAATAACGTTTAACGTTCCCCGGAATGGCATGGCGGGAAATACCCGTCCCTTATTCCAGGCATTGGCTCCAAAACACACGGTTTATTCACTCTGCAGAACAAAAATACCCTGGAGGTGGTCAAGAAGACCCCTCACAGAGTTCATGCGGAGTGTCCGGTTGGTGCATGGTGAGGAGTTACGGGGTGAGTGAGGGTATCAATGGCGTTTAGCAGGAGCCCCATGTCCGACACCCCAAGCATGAGCATAATGTCCCCAGAGATGTCGTACTCTTCAATGGTAAATCGAGTTTGCGCCCACAGGATGATCTCTGAGGAATCGGACGGCGTGGCCTGGATTAATCCCTGGAGCGAGGTTTCATGGTAAAACGGGACTGAATAGGTGATTCGATGTTGCAGACCGTTGCTAAGCGATCCCACGACTCCATTTAACACGATATTGCCAATTTCCGTGAGTGTGGCTTCTTTGAGTGAATTCAACGTGTCCTGATCCTCGTGCTCTCCCGTTAAGGCTGCGACCAACAATGCGGCACTGTCTGTTGGAAAGAGGAGACAGGCTGATCCGGCAAACGATCCTTGAAAGGGTAACTGGACTGATGCCAAGGCCGACTCACTATGATGTAGCGGCAATTCCTGGATGAGCTCAGCCATGTTCCCAACCCGGATGGAGGGAATGGATAACCGGATGGGTGTCTCGAGCATGTGATTTAAAGATCCGGCCGAACGTCCTACCCCGATATTGAGCAGTTCCTGTAACGCGTCAACATGTTCAGGATCTATGAGCATTTGGCCTCCAGGGGTTGAGGTGTGCCGAGAATCTCTTGTAACGCTTTTCGCAACTGCTCCTGTTTGACGGGTTTATTTAAGAATGTCGTGGCGCCCAATTCAAGGCATCGGGCCTTTAGCCATTCCTGGACATCGGCCGTCAGGACAATGATCCGCAATCGAATCCCCTGAGATTGTAAGGTTTCGAGGACTTGGATGCCATCGACTTCGGGCATCAACATGTCTAAGAGCAGACAATCCGGTGGGTTGGCTTGAATTTTTTCGAGGGCTTCACGGCCGTTGTTGGCGGTGTCGACTTCATGCCCCTCGTCCTGCACGATCGCCGAGAGGGTTTTTCGTTGTAGCAAAGAATCATCGGTGATGAGTACTCGGCTCATGGGATTGGGTGTTCTCCTTTTTCTTGTCTCGTTGGTAAGAAATAATCTGTTTACGCTCAGAAGGACAAATCTCTCCTCTGAGAGTGAGAGGGTGAATTCCTGACTAGTGTTTTCGGGTTTTGAAGGACGAATCTTTATGAAGTCCCCCCTCAATGGGTGACGCAGGGAATTGGCAGGCAGGTACCCTCTCTGTGGCAAAATTAGCGGAGAGGTGATGGCATGGGAACCGCGGACTTGGCCACAATCCCATCCAGGGAACCGAATCGGAGACCGAGACCCTGGCAGACGAGGTATTGCCGGTCAAACCGGTTTGTGGTTTTCATGACCTGTCGAACGGTTGGAACATCCATGAATCCCCATAGAGGCAGCTGAAAGACGGAGAGAGGATAATCGGTTCCAAAAATGAGACGATCGAAAATTTCCGGATGGTGTCGAAGCTTCAGCAGCATTTTGAGACGATTGGGGAGAGTCAGTGCAGACACATCCGCGTAGAAATTTGGATAGCGTTTCACGAATTCCAACAGGGTGGGAAAAAACTTTTCATAGATCATAAGGCCGTAACTGCAGGCATGGGCGGCAATGACGGTGGCCCCCTCTTCTAAAGCGGCGCGCAGACGATTCGGGTCTCCCAGGGATTGGTCCTTCCCGATGAGAGTGAATTCATACCCGACGTGACTGAGCAATGGGAGGTCTAGCGCCGCCAGAGCGTGGTAAAACTTTTGATACCGATGGTGGCCGGGATCGAACTGTTGGGCGTTCGGCAGCACTTTCACCAATACCCCTCCGGCTTCGGCACAGCGGTGAAGCTCTTCGATGGCATCAATGCGTTGAGGGTTAATGGAGACGCCAGCCAAAAAGTCGTTGGGAAATTCCTGCGCCTGTTTGAGGACATAATCATTGCTAATGAGGAAGTCAGTGGCTTGCTGGTTGAGTCGGCCGTCCTTGGTGTAGACCCCGTCCATGCCCAGGAGCACGGCTTTGCGGACATGCCGGGACTCGCGCAATTCCCGCAAGAGGTCTTGAAGATATTTGTGATTCGCTGCGGCCGGGTTGGTTGGAGATAACTGGTGTTTCCAGAGCAAAAACCGAAATAAAGGACTCTTCAACATGTTTGAAGAGATCATGCAGCCATTGTTTTCATCCGGCAGAGCGGCCAAATGAACATGGCAATCAATCAGGGATGTTGGCAGGGATTTGGAAGGGGAATCCGTCATTGCATGTTGGCAAGTTGCCGGTCGTGAATGGCTTGAAACGCCATTTGGCTGGTTACAGCTCCGATGAGGGCTAAGAACATATCCCATTCATCGCCTTGTGTTCCCGGAAAGGCTGTGGCGGCCTCGCCGGTGGCGCGAGCGGTGATCCATTCAAACAATTCATACGACGCGCTGAAGGCCAGACACACGGCCGTTACCAGGAAAAACGTCCATTTCCCAGGGACGAGAGGCGATCGCCTGAGTAAAATTTCCCGCGTGAGTATGGCCGGAACACCTCCTTGAGCAAAGTGGCCGAGACGGTCATAGTGGTTCCGACCCAAGTCAAAAATGTCCTGCATCCAGAAACCCAATGGAACTCCGGCGTAGGTGTAATGTCCGCTTACTATGAGAATGACCGCATGAATCGTGAGTAACCCATAGGTGAGTGGAGTGAGGGGAAACGAAGCTGCGGTGAACCACAGAATGGGGATGTCCATCAGAAGGGGGAGAACCTCCAGCAACCAGGTGAAGCGGTCCTTCGGTTCGATGGCCGACCAAAGAACACGAGAAGCACCAACCCCAAACATCCAAAGATCTCCCATTTTAATTCACGCATGGCTCTTAGGATGCGGAGAAAATTCTCAAGCGGCACACTCAGTCCGCTTTGATGTAAAACCGACATGGCCGCTCCTTGCGCCATCACCCTTGGGGCTTTGCTGGACAGGTTTTCTGGAGCAGTCCCATTCTGGTTTCTGTGGCGTATGAGGGAGCTGAGGATTACGCATATTGTGGGGCATGGCGGTGGTTCAATGCCTGTTATTGAGCGAGTTGTGGCTTGGACAATTTTTCCAGAGCCAGCTGTTTTAACATGCGCAAGTCCAGCTTGCCTGTTCCCAATACCGGGAGATGATCCACTTTGATGAAATTGTCTCGTTTGGGAATGAAAAGATTAGGCAGTCCACTGGCCGATATCTTTTCCAAGATATCCGAGATGGCCGATTCTTCGAGGGTGTGTACGACCACCAGCTGTTCCCCTTTCCGGTCATCGGGCACGGCGGTGACAGCCAGGACCATGGTTTCGGTTTTTGCCGCTTTCAGTAAGGCATTCTCAACTTGTCCATGAGGAATCATCTCTCCGCCGATTTTGGAAAACCGAGACAGGCGATCCGTAATCGTGATAAACCCATCTTCATCGAGTTTGGCGATATCTCCGGTAATGTACCATCCCTGCCGCATCACCTTGGCGGTCAGATCTTCACGGCCTAAATAGCCATCCATCACATTGGGTCCTTTGACCAACAGCATGCCCGGCATCCCGACCGGCAAACGTTCATAGGTGTCAGGATCGACGATCCTGACGGACACGCCGGGAAGCGGTTGTCCGACTGTTCCCCGCCGGGAAGCGGGTTGAAAAAATCCCGCAGCGCGAAAATCCGGGCAGTTGACGGCAATAACGGGAGCACATTCCGTGACTCCATATCCTTCTATGGGGCGAATGCCAAATCGTTCTTCGAATGCGACCAGAAGCCGGTCGGGTAATTTTTCCGCGCCCGTCAGCACGATCCTAAGGGAACCAAATTGTTCCGGGGTACAACGGCGGAGGTACAATTGCAGGAAGGTCGGGGTCGCTATCAGGATGGTGATTCGATGTTGGTGAATCAGTTCTCCAATGGGTCCTGCATCTAACGGAGAGGGATGATAGAACATGCCCGCTCCATGGATGGTAGGGAACCACAGTGTCGCCAGGTATCCGAATGAATGGAAAAACGGCAATATACCCAACAGCCGGTCGTATTGATTCACGTGCAGGACTTGTGCAATGCCTTCTACGTTTGAATCAAGACTAAAATGACTCAACAGCACGCCTTTGGGTTCTCCAGTGCTTCCGCTGCTAAATATTATTGTTGCAACATCATCGATCGTGGGAGGAATGATGGCGCCACAGCGACGCTCTAACATCCGGATTGGAGCGAAGAGCGCCAACAACACAGCGGTGAGCCGGGCCAACGAATCAATCGTGTTTCGAATCTCCTCGATCCAGATGGGAGTCAGATTGGCCGGCAATTCGACTTTGGCCTTTTCCAAGAAGACGCGACTGGTGAGGACGGTCATCAACCCGGCTTGGTTGGAGGTGGACTCCAACCCCTTCACGCCGACGGTGTAATTCAAATTGACGGTGGTTCGTCCGGAAAGGGTCGCGGCCACGTTCGCGAGCGCGCCTCCCACACTCGGAGGCAGAAGGATGCCCACCGTATGCTGCCCTTCCCAATGAGGCCTGAGTGCTCTTCCCAGGGCGATGGCGCCGGTGAGCGCCTGGAAGCAGGACACACGAGGTCGGGTGGCGTCTCCAAACACAACACGAAAGGGGTGTTTGCGCATCGACCGCACAAAGGCATGATGGAGGGGACGGCGGCTAGATCTTCGCGAGCGCCATGCAGCCTCTCCTAATTCCTGAACGGCTTGCCGTAGTTCTTCGGCTGATGTGGTGGAGGGGAGTGGTTCGCCGATGGACAGTGTAATGGGATAGGGGATGCGAGCAGGCCACTTGGCCAAAAATCGTCCACCGATGAAGCTGAATACACTTCCCCAGACCCGGTCAAGATTGATGGGAATAATGGGGACATTCCGGCCTTTGACAATACGGGTGAATCCCGACCGGAAGGGCAAGAGGTTGCCTGTACGGGTAATTTGGCCTTCCGGGAAAATGCAGACTAGTTCTCCCCGGTCAAGGCTTTGTCCCGCTTGACGCAGCGCGTGTAAGATTTCCCTGGGAGATCCGTTCGATGAGATCGGAATCGCTCCCATGATTTTGGCAAAGGGATTGAGAACGCGATGGTCATAATAATATTGGTCGACGAGAAATCGAATGGGACGGTCTGTGGTGGCTAGCAGGAGCAGGCCGTCGATGAAGGAGACGTGATTGGGCACCAGGAGTGCCCCGCCTTCTTGCGGAATACGATCCCGTCCGATGATGGTGAGTCGATAGATGGTGTGGGTGAACACGACTAACATCAACCGGATAAAGGTTTCGGGGAGGACCCGAAGCGCACCAATGGTCAGCGCAGCGCTGCCCAGGCCGGATACGATAAAAATGTTGCTGGCACTGAGTCCGATCTTTGCGAGGAATCCTGATCCCAGAGATCCCAACAGGACTCCTCCAAAAACCAGGGTATTGGCAAAGGCAATCACGGCGCCTCGTCGATCAGCCGGGGATCGCCATTGAATAAGGGCATTGAGCGGTACCACCACAAAGCCGCTGGCGAGGCCGAGAAAAGCCATGGCCAGGAGGGTTCCTCCTAACTGGGGCGTGCCAAATCCTAAGGCGAAGAGACTCACGGTTATCCCGATGCCGCCCAAGGGAAGGTAGCCCAATTCCACTTTGGCAGCTGATAGCTTTCCGGCCAACATGGCCCCAATGCCCACTCCGACTCCGAAGGCTGCCAGGGGAAGGCCTGAAAGGGAATCGGACAATTGGAGGAGGGCTTTGGCGTAGATCAACACATCTTGGCCAACCAGGCTGGCCAACGTCCAAAATGCAATGGTCCCCAGGACGCCTAATTTCAAGACTCGATCCAATCGAAGGGCTTCAATTGCGGCATACCAGGTTTCTCGAACCCCACCCTCATTCCGGGCTCTGGGGACTGAGGGAATATACAATGAAGCCCATAATCCTATCCCCGAACATACCATCAGCACTAACCCTGTCAGCCATGGGGTATGGCCGGAAAGGTCCAGCAAGGGACCCGCCAATGCGGTCCCTGCGATGATGGCGATGAAGGTCCACATCTCAAGTTGACCGTTTCCCCATGATAATCGCTGATGAGGCAGCAATTCAGGAAGAATCCCATACTTGGAAGGACTAAAGAGTGCACTTTGAGCGCCCATTCCGGCTAATACCAAGAGAGGTAGGACCCCTCCCAGAGGATTCAAAAAGAGGGCGGCGGTACCGGCTCCCATCAACAAGACTTCCACGGTCTTCATGACGACAATGACGGTTCGCTTACTGAACCGATCGGAAAACACTCCGGCGAAGGCTGATGTCACCATTAGGGGAAGGGTAAAGATGACGAAGGCTTGCGTGGTTTTCGCCTGTGAGGCGACCTCAAAGTCTGGCCCGGAGACGCCTGCTGAGGCGGCGACCTGCTTGATAGCCAGGAGGGCGACGATGAGTTTCCAGGCATTATCGTTGAAGGCTCCGAAAAATTGTGCAACGAGCAGTCCGCGAAGAGCCGAGGATTGAGCTGAGAGGAGCGGAGGGGATGCTGAGGATGATTCGGTAATCGGGCTCACGAGATGTGGGTTTTTTCTCTTCCTAAGTTAGACTTGAGGTCAAGGAGATTTTAAGAAAAAATCGGGAATAAAAAAAGCGGGAGCGTATGTTGTCTGAATTCCTGGAAGTGTACCGCATGCGCTGGGGTGCAATGAGTCTTCCCCGAGATGGTTGAATGTTAACATGGTTTCTGAAATTTTCCAGTGAAAACGGATTGCGAAATCCTTCATGGCTCATATGGGTGCGTCGCTTCCAAGATAGTGGTAAAACCGAGTTGTGTCATATTGGATGAGCCATGCCTCCCCGTCAATAGTTTTTGATCCATGTTCTTGACCAAATGCAGGGCCTTCGCGACATCATGGTTCGAGCGATACTTGGGGGGAGGGTCTGTATCAAACCGACATATTTTTCGGTGTTGTGCATCAGGACCGATATTATTTGAAAGCGAGTTTTTTCAAGAAGAGGGATGATCTTCCCTATTGGGATAAAACCCTTCTGTTCAAGTATCAAACAGGTGTTGGACACCTGTTTGGAAATCCCGCCAGATATCCTTGAAGACCCCGACGTGTTGATGCGATAGATCAACCCGGCGGTTGAATCGGCTCAGTACACGTCCAGAGGCCGAACAAATGCCCCTCAAATGAGCTAAAATATATCACCCCCTCGTCCCCCGCAACTCCGATGTACACATCTCGTCAATCGCAGCTTCTGTTTCATGTGAGTCGAGGATCAGGCAAAATCACGATTTCTCTCGAGTTGCCCGATATGGCGAGTCCTTTGCATTATTTTTTCTTCTTCTTCCCGCAATGCATCTCTGGGTTCGCTTCAGGACAGGGAAGATGCAAGAAATGCCCTCAAGGGTCTTAAGGTTCTTTCTTGTATAGCCGATTCAATACCGTATGTTGTGTAAAGGCTTCCAGGCAGGTTTTGCGTCATTTTCTTTTCAGTGTTAACGGGGCGCTTGCGGCAAAGACTTCAGAACCAAGGGATGTCTCGATTATCGTCTTCACGCCACTTCAGTCATTGTAACCCAATCTCTCTTCTCGCGATGACGACCACCCAGACGGCCACAGCAGGAGCTTCGGATGTCCAAACGAGAAACGGGGGAGAGTCCGTCTTTCATAAAATGAGGAATGTGTTGAATAGCATACATGTGTCTGCCGGGTTCATTAGCCATCGACTGCGGGAATTTCATGTGGATGATGTTGGCCGGATTGCGGATATGTTGGAGGCCCATAGCCATGATTATGGGTGGTACCTCACTCAGGATCCCAAAGGTCAAAAAATCCCGCATTTCTTGGGGCAGTTGAGTCAGGAATTGACACATAACCATCTTCGCACTCTGACGGAATTAACCACACTTAATTATTACCTTGAGCAATTGGAATATTTACTGACGGCTGGACAAGCGCCCCATCGTGCGGGGGGATTTAAAGATACCATTCAGTTTGGGACGGTCATGGATGAGGCTTTGGCGCCTCATCAGGGGGAATTGGATCGGATGGGGGTTCAAGTGTTTCGGGAATATCAAATGGTTGGCGAAGGTATTCTGGAAGTGTCCAAGCTTCTTCGCATTCTGGTGAATCTTATCCGGAACGCGATCAATGCCATGCGGGAGATACCAGGCCAGTCTCATCGCCTCACTCTTTATGTCTTGCCCTGCCCGGACCGAGAAGGGTTTGTCCGCTTGCAGGTCGCGGATACCGGAAGTGGAATCCCATCGGATTGTCTGACACGGGTATTTTCTCCGCAGGTTCCAGGGGCGCAGTCAGACCTGTTGCCGAATCTTCATGCCAGTGCCGTAGCGGCCAAAGAGCTTGCTGGATCACTGCGTGTGTGGAGCGATGGTCTGAAGCAGGGAGCGATATTTACTCTTGATGTACCAGTTATTCACATGGAGGGAGAACGGTAATGGAGATGGAACAAGCCAACCGGCGTATCTTGGTGATTGATGATAACGTGGCCATCCACGATGATTTTCGAAAAATTCTTGAGCGTTCATTAGACATTTCGCTGTTGCAAGCCGTTCGGGCGGAATTGTTTGATGATGTGGAAGAACAAAAAATCGTTGAAAAGTTTGAGGTGGAATCTGCGGACCAAGGGCAAATGGGGCATCGGATGGTGCAAGATGCGATGAAGGCTGAACGGCCGTATGCGGTCGCATTCGTGGACATGCGCATGCCTCCCGGTTGGGATGGTGTGGAGACGGTGGAACATCTGTGGCAAGAAGATCCTGATTTGCAGGTGGTGATCTGTACCGCTTTTTCGGACCATGCCTGGGAAGATGTCATTCAACGATTGAATAAGAATGGGCAGCTACTCATCTTGCGAAAGCCGTTTGACAATATTGAAGTCTGGCAGTTGGCTAATTCCCTGACCAAGCGTTGGGCGGAATCGCGTCAAGCGAAATCCCAGTTGGATTTGTTGGCCAAATGGGCCGAAGAACGGGCCGAAGAAACGGTCAAAGCCAACTAAGGGACGTCAATCTGAAACTCTCTCTGGGTTCCATCTCATGGGGAATAAGCTCTTTGGAAGGGATGTTGTGGTGGGGTTGATCGAAGGAATGCCCCGGGAGCTCTATCTATGAGTCGCCTCACCAACCGATCTTCAGCCCAAGCGACCCTGTGTGTAGATTCCATCCATTTCCGAGAAAGAAAGCAATCGATTCATCGTAGGGTAAATGTTTCCCTATGCATGAACTGTTTGTCGCATGTCATGGATCCTTTGAGCCTGAGCTCTTTATGCCCCATTATGTAGCGGGTCTCTCTATGTTGGCTTCTGAATACCAGGTGACCTCCGAACTCCCGTCCCTTTGTGTGGGAATGGTCGGTCTTCAGGAAGTTGACCTTTCCCCCTCCTGCCGGCGTGTTTTGGCTTCCCAGGGTTCCACTATTCAGATCACCTGGCTCGCCAACGTCTCAATGGATTTTTCCTCGATGGACGTCAGTAACCCGTATGACATCATTCTGCTTGACTGTCGGGCGAAGCGGGACAATAAGGAAATGGCGCGTGAGTTAAAAAAATTATTCGGCGATGCGCTCATTATTGGATTGATCGATGAGGATGACTCTGATGTGGAGGGTATGGGTGAGGTTGCCGTTGATTGGCTGGTCAAAGAAAATTTGGCTGGCATCGCGGTGCAATGGGCCATCCGAGAGGGGTTGGTTCGTCAGCGAGTCTTGATCGAGCGGGATCAATTGCGAAGGCAGTTGGAAGATGTCTCGTACAACAATGAAATGGCGGATGTCGCCTCGACCGTGTTGCACAATGTCGGCAATGTGCTCAATAGCGTCAATGTGGCAGTGAATGTGGTTCATGGGTTGGTCAACCAGTCTTCGGTGATGTTGGTTCATCGGATCGCAGAATTGTTAAAGGGGCATGATGCGGAGGATTGGGGAACCTTCCTAACGCAGGACCCCAAAGGGAAACGAATTCCGCTGGCGCTTGTGAAATTGGGAAGCCACCTCATAGAAGAGCAACAGACTGTTCTGAAGGAAATCGAAGGATTGGTTCGTAATATCGATCACGTGAAGCAAATCATCTTTTCACATCAGACGATGGCGAAGTCTCGGGGTATGGGCGAGTCTCTCTCTGTCGCGGAACTCCTGGATCAAGCGGTGGAGTTAAGCTTTCAACCTGGAGATGCGAAGTGGATCAGGATCCAACGAGACTATCAGTCTGTGCCGGCTGTGTTGATCGATAGACATCAGTTGCTCCAAATTCTCGTGAATCTGCTGCGAAATGCCAAACAAGCGATGCAATTACAAGGCGGTTCACAGCACATCCTTTCGATACGGGTAGAAGGCCGGTCAGTGGATGGTTTGTCCGTAATCATGACGATTCGAGATACGGGCATTGGGATTGCTCCCGAACATCTGGCCCGGATGTTTACACGCGGCTTTACGACCAAACAAGATGGCAATGGCATTGGATTGCACAGTTCGATGGTCACGATTCACCGTTTGGGTGGATCGTTGCAGGCGCACAGCGATGGGGTCGGAACTGGTGCGACATTTACACTGATCCTTCCAGTTCAGAGAGAGGCGGTACAGATATGAATCCTGTGTGTACGCTCAACCGCCGGATTTTAGTGATCGATGATAGCCCGAATATTTTGCAGGATTTCCGGAAAATTCTTCGTCCTGTGAAGGCCTTCATTCCCGATGCGTGGGCTGAGTTCAGTCAAGACCTGTTTGATGAGACCTTTTCGCATGGAAGCAAGGAACCATTCGAACTCGATTGTGTGGACAATGGGATGTCAGGGTGTGACCTGGTCAAACAGGCCAAGGCGCACGGTTCTCCTTTCGCTGTGGCGTTCTTGGATGTGCGATTGCCCAATGGCTGGGACGGGATTGAAACGGTTGAGCGACTCTGGGATGAGGACCCTGAGGTGCAGGTGGTGTTGTGTACCGCCTATCCCGATTTTGGTTGGTCCCAGGTGTTGCCCAGATTAGGACACCGGGACCAATTATTAATTCTGCGGAAGCCATTTGATCCCATTGAGGTGTGGCAATTGTCTACGGCCTTGACGATGAAGTGGCATTGGACCCAGCAAGCCCGGTTACGTGTCCAGGAACTCGAGCAGATTGTGATGAATCGCACAGGCCAACTTGAAGAAACCAACCGTCGTTTGGAGCAGGACCTGCTCCGGCGGCAAGCGGTTGAAGTGCAGTTGGCTCAAGTCGTTCGCGATTTAGAAGAACGCAATCTCGAGCTCTCTACAGTGCGGGATCATGCCTTAAACGAAATCCATGAGCGGGAACGGATTGAAATCATCTTGCGCCACAAGACCGAAGAATTGGCCAGGTCCAATCGTGATTTGGAGCAATTTGCGTCGGTTGCCGCGCATGATTTACAGGAGCCGCTTCATTCTATTCAGGTGTTTCTTGATTTGTTACGGATGAAATATGGGTCGGCCCTGGACGAACACGGTCGTGGGTATCTTGATCGAGTGAAGAGAGCGGCGGGTCGTATGCAACAGCTGATTCAGAGTCTGTTGGTGTATTCCCGGGTCGATTCGCAACACACGGCGGCGGAGCCGCTTGCTTTGCGCGACGTGGTTGACGATATCCTTTCCGATTTGGGCGCACGCATCGAGGGATTGCAGGCTGTCGTCCAGATTGGAGCATTGCCCACCGTTCATGGTAATGCCTTTCAGATCCGGCAATTGCTCCAGAATCTTCTGGGCAATGCGTTGAAATTTCATCAGCCGAGTGTGCCTCCTGTCATTCACATTTCGGGAACGATTATTCAGGATCGGCGCCACACCGGTTCAGGAAAACCCGGGTTGCTTTGCCAAATCGAAATTCATGATCAGGGGATTGGGATTCCTTTAGAACAGCTTGACAAAATTTTCGGGATGTTCACACGACTTCATCGGAAAGATGAATACGAAGGTACGGGCATTGGGTTAGCGGTGTGTAAGCGCATTGTCGACCAGTGTGGTGGGGCTATTTCGGTTCGATCCAGACTGGGAGAAGGATCCACATTTATTGTGACCATACCCACTCGGGGTGAATCGCTGCCAGCCAGCACTTGATGGGGGAGGGATTAGGATCATCCTGCTGAGGCTCAAAGTGGAACTCCAGGGTTGAGCGATCTCCAACGGCCAGAAGGAACTGATGGGGACACAATGTGGTGACATGGCCGTCGTCATTGGGGAATAAGGCACAGATAGATGATTGCCTGATTGTCCAGGCGGCGTTAAAGGAATATTGGCCGTTGTGACGTCGATTGGATAACCATTTTAAAGTCATGATTTTTCTAACCAGATAGTCTATGTCACACATTCCTGCGAATCGCCAAGTGTTACTGGTCAGTGCGGATTCTGATATGCAAACTTTATTGCGCGAGGCCCTGTCCGTGTCGAGTGTGGGTGCTGAGCCGGTGGATTGCTCACTGAATGGACAACATATCCATGGTGGTCAACGACTTTTGCCTCAATTTACACTTGTCTGCGTGGAAGCTGGACATGGTGTCTTGGAGAAGGTGGCGGAGGCCAAAATTACCGGACATCCCTTCTCTCTCGCCTTTATAGAAGTAGGCCCATGGGAATGGAATTTGTTGCGAGAAATGGTTGAACGGATGTGGGAGTGTGATCACACTCTGCGGTGCGTCTTCTGTCTGCCACTTGATCGTGCATCATGGCCAGGGTGCCTGTCCTTCAGCCGGCCTGAGCAGTGGGCTGTGCTTCGTATCCCATTACTTAAACAAGAGGTCTTTCAATTTGCGTGTTGTCTGAGCGCGGGCATCCCGTCTCCTCTTGATCCTGTGTCCAATGGGCCAGGACATCCTGCTGAAAAAGATAATCCGCTCCAACGCCAACTGTATCCCAATGCCCATGACCGGGAAGAGAAGACAGGAGAATTGGAATCGGCTCGCGATGCATTAGCCGCTTCCAAGTATTATGTGGATAACATCCTACGGTCGATGGCGGATTCCCTGTTAGTCATTAATGCCGATATGACCATTGGTGCGGTGAATCCTTCGTTACTGAATCTTTTAGGCTATCAAGAACATGACCTGATCGGGGAGTCGCCCGGTTTGATATTTGGCGAAGAGTTTGCTCAGGGAGCCATCATCGAAAATCTGTTACTCCAGGGTTCGGTGAGCGGGGTGGAATCCAGTTTCCTGACCCATGAGGGGCGAAAAATTCCGATTTCAGTGTCTGGTTCCATGATGCAGGACCAGCAGGGACAATTTCAGGGACTGGTGTGTGTGGCACAGGATATTACCGAACGAAAACGCATGGAAGAAGAGAAGCTTCAGTTGCATGAGCAGTTATTGGATACCTCACGGCAGCTGGGGATGGCGGAAGTGGCGACGGGTGTGCTGCATAACGTGGGGAATGTGTTAAATAGCATTAACGTGTCTATCGGGGTGATCACGGATCTTTTGAAAAATTCGATGGTGGGGGATGTGGGTCGGATCTCACAATTATTGGAAAAGCATCGTGAAGATCTTGGAGCCTACTTCTCGCAGAATCCCAAGGGGAAACAAGTCCCTGGCTTTTTGGAGAAATTATCGAGGCAATTGGTGGAAGAGAAGCGAGTGGCGCTGCTGGAATTGGACCGATTGCGCGAAAATGCCGGGCATGCCCAGCAATGCGTCGCAGCCCACCAGGACCTTGCCAATCCCAGTGGAATTACGGAACCGGTGTCCTTGGGCGAATTGATTGACGAGGCTCTGACAGTCAATCAGGACGTGTTGGGGATGTTCTCTATTAACGTGATTCAGGAATTCCAAGAGGTGCCACAAGTCATTGTGGATAAGCATCAGGTCCTCCAGATACTGGTAGATGTTATTCGCAATGCCTGCCAAGCCATGGAATCGGTTTCAATCAAGCAGCTGATTGTGCGTGTGAAACTCATCATTGGCCCCCCCGATTCCATCTGTTTGGAAGTCCAGGATACCGGCAGTGGCATTCCCCGTGACGATCTCACCAGAATCTTTGGACAAGGGTACAGTACTAAATATGGTGGACGGGGATTGAGCCTGCATCGTGGAGCGCTGATGGCAAAAAATATGGGTGGGGCTCTTCGCGCCCAGAGCGAAGGCGCAGGTCAAGGAGCAACCTTTTTTCTTGACCTGCCAGGCAATTTTCATTTTCCCGATTTGTAAATTCTCCATTCAGAGGTTTCAGTTTTTCTTCCTGGGCGTTTCTTCCTGAGTATTGAATTACTCTCTTGTCCCTTCATCCCCGTTGGGACTGTTCATGTCATGCCTTTCGGGTCTGTTCCTCAAGTGTCAGTCTGGTGCAACCGAGAAAATTTTTGAAGGTGGGTGTGAGGGAGATGTCATGCCTAGGCGATTCTTCTGCGTTTCTTGGAGTTTACACGTGAACGAACATTGGCGTCGAACAGATGACGATTCTTGGGATTGGGGTGGAGAAAGGGCTCATGGTACGTGGCCGCCCCGGTTTCATTCCATGAAACATCTGTTGCCTCGGTCTCTTTCTTTTTCTCCCCCATTGCTTACAAGAGGACAATCGAATGATGGAGAACCCCGGTCGCAAGCGTTGTCTCATGTTGACAGTGCTCTGGACGAGCATGTTCGTGCCTTAACTCGTGACGCAGGAATGATCCCGGTTGATCTTGAGCGTGTTTTAGATTTTGGGGTCGAGGTATTTATCTTATCCGAGGGATGTGCGATCGATTCTTCGCTTGTCGCAGTCGTGTGGCGGCATAGCCTCAGAACGGGCTACCTCGCTGCCCTGATTTCCTTGAATCAGAGGGCGGGTCAACGCATGGTCTGGCAATCGTTTGTGGGAGGTGTCCTCCATGATATTGGCATGCTGGTTTTTCTGACTCAGCAGCCACAGATTTTTACGACAGTCGTGGATATGGCGCAATGCCGGGGCTGGGAGTTGCCGATGGTGGAGAGGCAAATGCTGGGAAACACTCATGCTGAAAGTGGTGCCACCTTTCTGGCACGATGGGGTGTGGATGAGGTTTTGCTCGCCACAGTGGCCTTCCATGATGATCCCTTGAAGGTCCCTCATTCGGCCTTCGGGCCTTTAACGGCTGTGTATGCCGCCAATCTTGTGGAGGGGGGAGGAATGGCTCAGGATGGGGATGGAGTCATTGGGAGAGAAGGAGAAGCGTATTTAACCCGATTGGGATTGTGGGATGATCTGCCACTCTGGCAGGGCTGGATGCGAAATATTCATCAGCTGGCCATTCAATAAACACAAGAATCACTCAACGCAATTTGGCGATTGCTGGTGTCACCTCGAATTCCGGTCGCGTGATCTCAAGCAGATTTTTCTCTTCTCTTTGCCAGCCTTCATCAACACCATCTTCCTTACTTGGTTTTTCTGGTAGAGTCTGAATATCCCGGATTTGTTGGGTTTCCATTTCCAGGAGGAGCGTGTAGGATTCGCCTGGAGGTTTTGTTTCATTGTTTTGCCAAGGAGGGATTTGATGGAACATGTCTCTGGACGACTGGTTTCGTGATGTTTCTGACATGAAGCTTCTGGCTTTCTGATGGTATTATGAGAGAGGAATACTAAGGCAGTTGGTACGCATCTATAATTGATCGTGGGCCATGAGAATTCTGTCAATACACCGGTTCGGAGGAGTTATCTTGGGAGGGTGTGTGCTTTTCCTTCCCCATGCCGTCGTTTCCTTGGACCCTCCTTCTGCCCCTTGTCAAAATCCCGAAGGGTGTTTTGCACATTTTCTTGAGCAATTAGAAAAGCCCGGAGATGTTCCTGGAACTCCATCGGGCCATGCCAGATTTTTTCATCAGATCGTCACAGCCTATGGGGATACAGCTTTGGCAAGACGCGCCGCATTCCGTTATGGGCATTGGCTCAAAGAAACCTCCCCTTTAGAGGCTATTCCCTTTCTGCAAGCTTCTCTTCATGATTACCCTCTTCTAGGGGATTATATCACCTTTTGGTTGGGGCAGGCTTATGCCAACGCTGGCTTAGGGAAAGAGGCGGCAGATGCGTTTCGACAGGTCAATGATCAATATTCCGATTCATTGCTCCGGTCTGAAGCGCTCTACGCAGCTGGGAATGTTTTGACAAAAATGGGAGATTGTGAGACGGCCCTTTCGATGTTGTCTCAGGCCCTCAGTGTCGCATCTGGTCACCCCAAAGCTGCTGAGGCGTTATTCCAAATGGGAATTTGTGCAGGTCAGCTGGGACAAAGGGAAAAGGCTATTGAGATTTTCCGTGAGTTGTGGTGGAAATTCCCCTTAGCCCAAGAGAGTTCGCAGGCAGAGCACTGGCTACGCCAGGAATTGGGCTCCTTGTTTTTACCATCACTGATAGAGCGGTACCAGCGAGGCATGGCTTTGTATGACGGGGGGGACTTGGAGCAAGCCGTTCGGGAATTTCAACGCTTTGTCTCGTTGTCTTCCCCTACTCCTCAATTTTTTCAAGTCCAATACAAGTTAGCCATGGCCTTAGTTCGGTTGAAACGGTATGACCAGGCGGAAGCAATTTTGACCACTTTATCTCGTTCCTCTTCCTCCAGGACAAATGATGCGTGGGTCTGGTTGGGGCGAGTGTATTTGCGCCAGGGCAAAGGGCCGCAATTGGAGGCTCTTATACGAACCCTGTCTGCTGAAAAATTACCCGGTGATCAGCAATCGTTGTTATTCACGTTTTACGGGATTTGGCTGGAAGATCATTCCCGCTGGCCAGAGGCCGGGAAAGCCTATGAGAGGGCGGCCGGAGTGGCCCATACGCTTATGCAGCGGTGGGATGCGCTCTGGCGAGTGGGGTGGATTCACTATCAGCGGAATCAATTTGTGGAAGCCATTGATACGTTTCAGGAGATTATCCAGGAAGTGGGAACTCCCAATTCCGATTCTTCCCTGCATGCTGCCTCACAGGCTTTATATTGGCTGGCCCGTTCGCAGGAGCATCTTGGGCAGATGGAACCCGCGAGACAACGTCTTCAGGAGTTAAGCCATGACTACCCGTTTACCTACTATGGCCAGTTGGCAGAAATTCGACTCGGTCCCACGGAATTCTCAACGAGGCGATGGACCGTGTTGGCATCGCATGACACGATGAGTGTCGTGACTCCCCCTCATCTCCAGCATGATATTCATTATCTAAAGACTCAAGAACTGCGGGCCCTTCAATTGTTCAAGGAGGCGGTCCAGGAACTCGAGGGCGTCTTTACACGCTATGGAGCGGATTCCCAGGCTTTTCCTCAATTGGTCTCGCTAGCGAGCGAAGTTGGGGCCTATGATGTCGGTATCCGATTGGCCATTCGGCATTTTGGCGCGACGTTGAGGAAAGGGCAGCTTCCCCTCTCTTCCCCTGCCTGGTTGGGAGCCTTTCCCATGGGCCACCAGATGGTCATTCAATCCTTTGTACCCGGGCATGTGGATCCGTTTTTAGTCGCCGGGCTTATTCGTGAAGAAAGTCTGTATAGCGCTCGTGTAGTTTCTCCGGTTGGAGCGATCGGCCTAATGCAACTTATGCCTGCTACAGCCGAAAAAGTGGCTCTTCAATTGGGACTGCGGGACTCGGATTATGATCCACAGGGTCTGTATGAACCAGAACACAACATTCAATTGGGAACATATTACCTGGGCCAATTGCTGAATGAATTCCAAGACAATATTATTTATTCCGTGGCCGCCTATAATGCTGGACCTCAGGCGGTAAAACGATGGATTGCGCAAAATGGTCAACGTGACCCTGATGAATTTGTGGAGCTTATTGGATATCGGGAAACCCGTGGATACGTGAAACGGGTAGTGGAAAGTTATCGGATTTATCGGATGTTGTTTGGGGATGCCTGTCAGGGTGTTTCTCTTGACAGGTTTTGTTGAACGAACTATAGTCCGGGTCGTTTGAGCTTGCGAACAAGGAGGCGTGTCCGTGAGTGTGGAAAAGTTGGAAACGTTGGAAGTTCGGGTTAGGAAATTGCTTGATCTGGTCGTTGAACTACGGCAGGATAAATCCCATCTTGAACAAGAGTTGGAAGCGACTCGAGAACGGCTCAGCAAACACGAAGAAATGTCTGAAGGTTGGGAAGAAGAACGGACTACCATTCGATCCCGAATTGAAAAAGTACTTGGCGAGCTTGAATTTTTAGACCGCTCGAACGATTAGCTTGGGAAATCAAGAATGACGAGGACCATTGAAGTGGAAATCTTTGGTCATCGGATTTCTCTCCAGGGAGAAGGAGATGAGGCTTACTTTCATGAGTTGGCCGGATATGTCGATGCGCAAATGCGCACCCTGGCGCAAAAAACACGAATCAGTACTCCCACCAAACTGGCCATTTTGGCCGCTATTAACATTACCGATCAGCTCTTTCGGCAAGAGAGACACCGCCAGTTTGGGGAGGCTGAGATAGAGCGCCGGACTCAAGTCTTGCTGGAAACGATTGAAAAACATTTAGAGACCAATCCGAATTGAATTCCTCGCGTTTTTCTCCCCCATCCAGCATTAGCTAGGTATCACCTTTTTAAATCAACTGGTTGAAGTGATTGAGCTCGTCCCTTGGCGGACTTATAGGTACGCCTATGACCATCATCTTACTACCTCATTATTGAAATACGTCTTCGTGTTCTGATATTTTAAAATTCATAAGTTATTGAATTTCCAAGAAAGGAATATCCCTCTTGTAGGGGGAATTGAACTGGAGACCCGCTATGGCAAGGATTTTCATGGTCATGGTGGGTTTTTTTTATGGGATCGTACGAGGTAGGAAACTTTCATTTGAGGGCAGGTTGAATTTCTGGAAATGGATGACAAAGAAGCAAGGGGCCCCTTTCAGTCGGAATGGCTCGCCTTTTGACCTGAAAATTTCAGACTTTTGGCGTGTGTTATACCCACTACCTTCTCTGTTGGACAGCAACCTTGAAGGAAGGGTTCATTGGGCGAGTCGTTTGCGTGATGTCATGACCTCTTTTCGCTTAGCGGATTTTTCCGCTTTTTCCCCTCCTCGTTTCCTAAAACTCTGGGTCTTCTGTCCTATCAGATAGGCCTTTCTCCGGTTTTCTTTTCCCTTTCTTTTCGGATTTGTCCTTATTGTTCGATGGGTATTTCCCATCTTGCGAAGGAATGACGAATCTTTTTCATGATATTTACATGAGGAAACGAATAGGAGCCAACCTATGGAAACGGTAATTCCCATACTTGCAGTGTTCATCGGACTCATTGTCGGATTTGTATTGTCGAAGGTTTATCAGCAGCAGAGGGACTCGAAACGACGGTCTGAAGCAGAAGAGCAAGCTCAACAGCTTACGCAAAACGCCCAGCGAGAGTCAGAAAATCTGGTCAAGGAAGCCAAAATCGAAGCGAAAGATCTGCTGTTTCAAGCCAAGTCTGAACTTGAAGCCAAAGAGAAGGAAAAGAGGAATGAGATTCAGGCCGCCGACCGAAAAATCCAACAACGCGAAGAGGCACTTGAACGAAAGATAAGCCAATTTGAAAAACGTGATGAGGAGATGCGGCGAAAGGAGCATTCCCTCAAAGATAAGGAAGAGGCTCTGGCCAATAAGACAGCGGCCTGTGAACAAGCTATTAAAGAGCACCGGCTCGCTCTGGAGCAGGTGGCAGGAATTACGACCGAAGAAGCCAAGCGTCAGTTATTGAGTGAAATTGAAAGTGAAGCCCGCATGGATGCGGCTTTGTTAACAAAACGAATTTTGGATGAGGCGAAGGAAACGGCAGAGCGGGAAGCCCGAGAAATTGTGACCAGGTCTATACAGCGGATCACGAGGGATTACGTCAACGAAGCCACGATTTCAGTGGTGCCTCTTGCGAATGATGGCATGAAAGGAAGGATCATCGGTCGTGAGGGCAGAAATATTCGGGCACTGGAGGCAGCAACTGGCGTAGATCTGATTATTGATGAAACCCCGGAGGCAGTGATCGTGTCCGGATTTGATCCTCTTCGTAGAGAGGTCGCGAAAATTGCGCTGGAACGTCTCATGCAGGATGGGCGTATTCACCCCACTCGAATTGAGGAAGTCGTGGAAAAGGTCAAAGGTGACCTGGACAAAATAATGCGGGATGAAGCCGAAAAAGTCATCTTTGAAGTAGGCCTATCGGATTTCCATCCTGAGATTGTCAAATTGTTGGGTCGCCTGAAATACCGGACCAGTTATGGCCAAAATAATTTATATCATGCCAGGGAAGCCTCCTATATCTGCGGAATTATGGCTGCCGAGTTGGGTTTGGATGTGAAGTTGGCCAAGCGGGGAGCCTTGTTGCATGATATTGGGAAAGTTGTCAGCCATGAAGAGGAAGGCACGCATGCGATGCTCGGGGCGGAATTGGCGAAGAAGTTTGGAGAGTCTGAGCTCATTGTGAATGCCATTGCCGCCCATCATGAGCAAGTTGAGCCGCTTTGCCCCGAATCGGTTTTAGTGGCTGCGGCAGAAGCGTTGTCGGCAGCCCGTCCGGGCGCCAGACGCGAAACGCTAGAAGCCTATGTGAAGCGATTGGAAAAGCTGGAATCGCTAGCGACTGGGTTTGCGGGGGTTGATAAGGCTTATGCGATTCAAGCTGGTCGTGAAATTCGGGTCATTATCCGTCAAGGGGAATTAAACGATAGTGAAAGTTTCGCCTTATCTCGAGATTTAGCCAAAAAGATTGAACAAGAACTGACGTACCCCGGCCAGATCAAGGTGACCGTCATTCGTGAAAATCGATTTATTGAATTTGCCAAATAGCCCTATTTTTGAAGGAAGCCATGAAAGTACTGTTTATTGGAGATATTATGGGAGATCCCGGGCGTCGAGTGCTCTTAAAGCACCTATCAAAGGTCATTCAGGATCATCATATTGACCTGGTAGTAGGCAATGGTGAAAACGCGGCAGGTGGATTTGGCATCACTCCCGATATTGCTGAAGAACTCTTTGATTTAGGTCTTTCAGCGATCACGTTAGGCAATCATGCCTGGGATAAACGTGAAGCGTTGGAGTATCTGCAGAAAGAACATCGCGTGATCCGTCCCGCGAATTATCCCGATGGGGTGCCTGGAAAAGGGACGTGCATTGTCGAAACCGTACATGGAGAACGTTTAGGGATTTTGCAACTCATGGGGCGAGTGTTTATGCCCATGGTGGATTGTCCCTTTCGGGTTGCGGAACGCGAACTGGCTCAATTAGCGACGCACGCTCATCATATTCTTGTGGATATGCATGCCGAAACCACATCGGAAAAAATGGCCATGGGCTATTTTTTGGACGGCAAAGTTTCCGCGGTCGTGGGAACACATACGCATGTCCAAACTGCTGACGAACAAATTTTACCCCAGGGGACAGGGTATATAACCGATGTCGGGATGACCGGCCCTGTTCAATCCGTTATTGGGATGAAGCCGAACCTGGTCATTCAGAAATTTTTGACACAGCTTCCGCGAAGATTTGAAGTGGCGACCGGGCCTGCTGTCTTGAGCGCGGCGGTTTTGGATCTTAATCCCACAACCGGAAAAACCACTCAAATCACGCGTCTTCGTGTGTTTGAGTAACTCATCACGTGCCAGGGATTTTTCCTTCTTTGCTCACCGTCTCGGCTCTCACGAGACAGATCCGTTCAGCACTCGAACAGAATTTTCCCTCGCTCTGGGTTGAAGGGGAAATTTCTAATCTTCGTTGCCCGTCTTCGGGACACCGGTATTTTACGCTGAAAGATCAGTCGAGTCAGATCCGGGCTGTGCTCTTTCGAAGTCAAGCTGAAGGGTTGAAGTTTGCCCTTCAGGATGGTTTGGAGGTCTTCGTGTTGGGACGTCTTTCCGTATATGAACCACGGGGAGACTATCAATTACTCTTAGAAGCGGTGGAGCCCAAGGGCATTGGAGCGTTGCAATTGGCCTTTATCCAACTGAAGGTCAAATTGGAAGCCGAAGGGTTATTCGAGTCTTCGGGAAAAAACACGCTTCCGCCGTACCCGCAACGGATTGGGCTGGTGACTTCACCCTTTGGTGCCGCGATCCATGATCTGCTGACCGTTATGCATCGACGTTGGCCTCTCGTTCAGGTTCTGATTGCTCCGGTGGCGGTGCAGGGTGATGAGGCTGCCGATCAAATCGCCAGGGCTATTCGGACGCTCAACGAATTAGGCGAATTGGATGTGCTGATTGTGGGACGAGGTGGAGGATCGTCGGAAGATCTATGGGCTTTCAATGAAGAAATTGTGGTCAGGGCCATTGCCTCTTCCAGAATACCGGTGGTGTCCGCTGTGGGCCATGAAACCGATGTGACACTTGCGGATTTAGCCGCTGATTATCGGGCTCCCACTCCTTCTGCCGCCGCTGAGTTGGTGGTTCCTGATTGCTCGACGGTCAGACATCATCTGGGCCATCATCGAGTAAGGTTGGAGCGGTCTATGAGGAGTATGATTGCCGCGTGGACAGTCCGCGTCAAGACTCCAACCGGACGATTGCCTGAGCCCAGACTGGTGCTCGGGCAATTCGTGCAACAGGTGGATGAATTGGAACGGCAACTCTATGTGAGAATGAAGCACTGGTGTCGAAATTTGCAGGTGCGGTTGCTGAGTCACCAGTCTACGATTTGGGAGAGGAATCCCCTGTTTGAAATTCATCGGCAACAACTGGCTATGGTTGAGCAGGGAACCAGGCTCGTTCGAGGGATGTCAGGGTGTATTCTTGAGAAACGCCACCAATCAGAGTTGTGGCTGTCTCAGTTGAATCAATTAAGTCCACTCGCAGTCTTAGCCAGAGGATATAGTATTGTTCGCACCCTGCGAGATGGAAAAGTAGTGAAAAAATCAACAGATGTATCTCCGGGAGAGTCGGTACGCGTCAGACTTCATGAAGGAGAATTGATTTGTCTGGTACAAAGTAATCGTCCTCCGATGTGAGAAATTCCCTTTTGCTTCATACCTCGGCATGGCTATAATGTGCGAGAGAGTGAGGGAACAGGGTCAAGTTATTCTTCTGAGCTGAATGAAAAAATCACATTTGGACGATATCCATGGCTGTATTGAAATTTGAAAAGGCGCTGTCCCGCCTGGAAACAATTGTGGCTGAGCTGGAGCGTGGAGAGCTTTCCCTGGATGAATCGTTGAGGATTTTTGAGGAAGGGGTCAAACTTTCCAAAACCTGCCTGAAAATGCTGGATGACGCAGAACGCAAAGTGGAAATCCTTGTGCAAGACAAGGATGGAAGGAAGCGTATACAGGCCTTTTCAGTGGAGGATTCCAATTCAACAGAATCCTAGATCTCCCTTACACAGGGATCTTCGCTAACCAGTGAGAATCGCATTTCTCTGATTCATGGATATGAAGATTATGAAGGCTGGACAGCCATCGTCCCCGCCACGCAAATCTTCAAAAGAACGGCTGGACTCTCTTGTCGTGACTCATGCGCTGGTATCAAGTAGGGAACAGGCCTGTCGCCTCATTCTTGCAGGCCGCGTGAAAGTGGACGGAATCCTTATTGATAAACCGGGAAGGCTTGTGGCGAAGACTGTTTCGCTGGAACTGACCAAGCCGGAATGGGAATATGCCAGCCGAGCGGGTGAAAAATTAGCTCCAGCCTTAGATGCTTTTTCTGTGTCCTGTTCAGGCTGTGTGGTCATGGATGTTGGTGCCTCCACCGGGGGGTTTACCGATTGCGTGCTGCAACGTGGCGCCAGCCGGGTCTATGCCATTGACGTGGGGTATGGACAGTTGGATTGGCGGTTGAGATCGGATTCTCGAGTCGTGGTGATGGACCGTTTCAATATCCGTAATCTTTGTCCTCAAGATATTCCCGAGCCGGTTGATCTGGCTGTTATCGATGTCTCCTTTATTTCACTTCGATTGGTTTTGCCTGTGATCTTGCCTGTCTTACGTGAGCAGGCGCACCTTGTGGCATTGGTCAAGCCGCAGTTTGAAGTCGGGAAAGGGCAAGTGGGAAAAGGAGGAATTGTGCGTGACGAAAGATTACGTGAGCAGGTGAGGGACCGTTTTGTGGAATATGCCCGTTGCCTTCAGCTGGACGTCATCGGGGTCATGGATTCGACCCTATTGGGTAAAAAGGGAAACAAGGAGTTGCTGGTGGGTTTAAAAAAGGACGGCAGGAAGAGCGCTGATAAAAACGAGCCGAATGCTCGCATTACCCCCTTAACCTAAAAATGCAAAAGGAGAATGAAGTCCATGTCTACTAAAGTTCTGGTGACTGGGGGAGCCGGATTCATTGGATCTCATCTGGTGGATCGGTTGATTCAAGAAGGGAATCAGGTCATTGTCGTTGATAATCTTTCAACAGGGAAACGAAAAAATGTCAACAAAAAAGCCCAATTTTATAAAATGGATATCCAGAGCAAACGGATTGAACGGGTTTTTCGAAATGAGCGCCCCCTCATCGTTGTGCATCTTGCAGCGCAAATGAATGTTCGCCATTCAACGGAGGATCCCGGGTTTGACGCGCAAGTGAACATCTTGGGGACCATTAATATCTTGGAGCATGCGGTGAAGCACGGTGTGCGAAAGGTGACCTTTGCGTCGTCGGGTGGCGCGATTTATGGGGAGCAAGAAGTCTTCCCGGCTTCGGAGTCACACCGGACAGATCCTCTTTCCCCCTATGGAATTAGTAAGTTGGCCGGGGAAAAATATCTGGCCTATTACGCGAGCTCCACCGGCCTCCGGTATGTGGCACTTCGTTTTGGGAATGTCTACGGGCCCAGACAAGACTCTGAAGGTGAGGCCGGTGTCGTGGCTATTTTCTCGAAACAAATGCTGAATGGTGGCCAGCCTATTGTCAATGGAACCGGAAAGCAGACAAGGGATTTTGTCTATGTGGATGATGTGGTGGAAGCCATCATGGTGACCTTGGACGAAGATATTCAGGGGATTTATAATGTGGGGACTGGTCAGGAGACCACTGTCAATGAATGTTATGGAATAATCAAGGAATTGACGAAGAGCCAATGCAAAGATTTATATGGAGCGGCAAAGAAAGGCGAACAATTTCGAAGTGTGCTGGATGTGACGAAGATCAGAGAGAAGTTTGGCTGGGATCCCCAGGTCTCCTTGCAGGAAGGGCTTAACAGGACGGTTGAATTTTTCCAGAGTCCGGGAATTAAAACTTAAGAGATGGTTGTGGTCAGAAAGTTTTTCCTTATGCATCAGCGGTTAATACCTGGGGACGGACTGATCGATTTCAATGGACCATGCCTCGATGCCCCCAATCAGGTTTTTGACATTCGAGAATCCTTGTTGCAGAAGAAACCCCACGGCGTCGGCACTCCGCATCCCTTTATGACAATACGCGACAATCTCAGCATTGGGGTCCAACTGTTTCAGGGAATGAGGAATCTGGCCCAGGGGAATCAGCACTGACCCGTCTATTTTGGCCAGCGAATATTCATGGGGTTCCCGCACATCCAATAAAAAAACCTGATCGCCTTTATCCATGCGCATTTTTAATTCGCGGACGGTGATGGTGTAACTCATCTTGAAAGCCTCCTTACGTTCCTAAGTAACTCCTTAGTAGAAGAAATATCATAGCGGCTGAATTTTCAGAGTGTCAATTTATTCTTCGTGCGAGCGAGAGGGAGCAGGATAATGTCAGAACAGCCGGTCGTGTCGATTGAACAGATTGCAAGGTTTGAAGGCCAGGATATTACTATCAAAGGGTGGCTCCGCAATCGCCGATCAAGCGGAAAATTGAGCTTTTTGACGGTGCGTGATGGCACGGGAGATCTTCAGGCCATTTTAAGCAAGGGAGAGGTGGGAGAAGATCAATTTTCCTTGTGCAGCCAGTTAACCCAGGAGTCTTCAGTGGTACTCACTGGAAAGCTGCGGAAGGATGCTCGTGCGCCTGGCGGATTCGAACTCGATGTGTCGAGAATTCACGTGATTCAAATTGCGGAACCCTTTCCGATCCAACCGAAGGAGCATGGGGTTGGATTTTTGATGGAGTATCGGCATCTCTGGTTGCGTTCACGACGCCAGCACGCCATTTTACGAGTCCGCCATGAAATCATTCGGACCTGTCGGGATTTTTTTGATGAGCGAGGCTTTACTTTAATTGATACGCCCATATTCACTCCCAATGCCTGCGAGGGCACGACGACATTGTTTCAAACCCAATATTTTGACCAGGTGGCATATTTAGCGCAAAGTGGCCAATTGTATGGAGAAGCGGCTGCTGCGGCATTTGGAAAAATTTACTGTTTTGGCCCAACCTTTCGTGCCGAAAAATCAAAAACTCGGCGGCACCTCATGGAATTTTGGATGGTTGAACCGGAAATGGCCTTTGCTGAATTACCGGATGCTATGCAACTGGCAGAGGAATTGGTCTCTACGGTTATTCAGCGGGTCTTGGAAACTCGTCGAAGCGAATTGGAAATTTTAGAGCGGGATCTTTCTAAATTAGAAGCCATGGTCATGCCATTTCCAAGAATAACTTATGAAGAAGCCATTGCCCGCCTTCAAAAAAAGGGGGTGGCCATTCAATTCGGTGACGATTTTGGAGGCGATGAAGAAACTCATTTAGCGCAAGAATTTGATCGTCCCGTGATCGTTCACCGGTATCCGGCTGCAGCAAAAGCTTTTTATATGGCAAAAGATCCTGAGCGGCCAGACCTGGCCTTGTGTATGGATATGTTAGCTCCTGAAGGTTATGGAGAAATCATTGGAGGAGGTCAACGAATCCACGATTTAGATGTTTTGCTCGCTCAAATTCAAGCCTACCATCTTCCTGAAGAGGCCTTTAAGTGGTATGTGGATCTCCGACGGTATGGTACGGTTCCCCATGCGGGGTTTGGAATGGGTATTGAACGGGTCGTCGCCTGGATTTGTGGGTTGGATCACGTTCGTGAAACCATTCCCTTCCCGAGAATGCTCTACACTTTATATCCGTAAATGATAGATCAGTAACAGAGCCTTGAAAAGGTAAAGTCATCAAGCCGGTTTCCAAAATTTTTTGACGTTGGCCCTCATTTCTCTCTTTCCCTAGTTTCCCCGGTTTCTGTGAGTGCTTGACATGATTAGTCCTAAATGTATACTGGATGAGTGGGAAAAAGTGGGAGAAATTGGATCAAATGATAAGAAACGCAAGAAACTTAATGAATGAATGATGCTCACATACCTGTACTTGTTGAGGAAATATGCGTTTGGCTTAATCCACTGCCAGGTGGAATCTATGTGGATTGTACATTGGGAGCCGGTGGCACTTCGCTGAAAATACTCGAAAAATTAAAAAATAATGCTCATATTATTGGTTTGGATCGTGATTCTGAAGCCATTGCTTATGCGAAAAAAACATTAAACAAATTTGGAACATCTGTAAAGATATTCAATGGGAATTTCTCCCACGTTAGAGATTTTGTTCATGAAGCAGGCTATGAGAAGGTCGACGGGATTATTTTTGATTTAGGGGTGTCCTCATTGCAGTTGGACCAACCAGGGCGGGGGTTTAGTTTTTCTCTCGGGGGTCCCCTGGATATGCGTATGGATCAAACCCAGGGAGCAACAGCAGCCGATTTAGTGAATTATCTCCCGGAAAAAGAGTTAGCCGATGTGATTTTTGCGTATGGTGAAGAGCGCTATTCCCGTCGAATCGCCCGGGCAATCGTGCAGGCCAGACAAACCGGTCTTCTTCAGACAACCCAAGCCCTGGTGTCTGTTCTCGAACAGGCTCTTCCCCTCGCCTACAAAAAGGGACGATTGCACTTTGCCACCAGGACCTTTCAGGCACTTCGCATTCGCGTGAATCGGGAATTGGATTTGCTGGAGCCAGCTCTACGAGATGCGGTTGAACTTTTGAAGGAAGGCGGACGAGTCTGCGTGGTGGCATTCCACTCGTTGGAAGATCGTATTGTGAAGCATACGTTCCGTTCAATGGCCGGGGGAGAGCACCCGCAAATTTCATTGCTGACCAAAAAGCCCGTCATCCCGAATGAAAAGGAAATTCGAGACAACCCTCGTGCCAGAAGCGCAAAGTTACGTGTGGTCGAGCGCCTCCAGAAAGGAGAAACTCCATGAGAAAAACCGTGTTCCTGGGCATCATGATTATGTTGGGGGTGTGGTGTCTTCTGTATGTGGGGGTCAAGATTGATATGTGGCGTCTGGGGTATGCCATTGAAGATTTAGAAACTCAGCGAGCGGCGTTAAAAAAACAGCAGGAAGGGTTGCAGGTTCGGCTATCGGAATTAACGGACCCGCAACGGGTCGCCCAACGAGCGCAAAGTCAATTGGGACTCATGGTGCCCCAAGAAGGGCAGATTGTCATGGTCTCTCTGGATACGCTGCCCCATCCTGAATCAAATGGAAATTCTCCTATTCGGTTGGTCCGTGAATTTTCAGATACCGTATTGAGCATTCCGTGAAAACGCCATCCCAGGACATTCATCCTGTTTGCAAAATGCGAAGCGGCATGGTTTGCTTAGGGCTCCTATTGGGATTCGTCATTATTGGTTGCCGGCTTTTTTACCTGCAGGTCCTTCAAGCTGAGGTTGGGGCTCATCAGGCACAACAACAACATCAGAAGACTGTGGTGGTGCAGCCTGACCGTGGTGTGATTGTCGATAGGCAGGGTCATCCCCTGGCTCTCAATGTGGAGGTGGCCTCACTGTATGTCAGGCCACCATCCCTGCAAGATCCACAACGAACCGCGCGGTCCTTGGCTCCTATCTTGCAGATGCCGGTCACTCAGTTGCGTGACCTGTTCACGCGGAATCAGCCATTCGTGTGGGTCAAACGCAATGTTCCGGAAACCATAGCCAAGAAGTTGGAAGCGATGGATATTCAGGGAATGGGACTGACCAGAGAGCCTCATCGTTTTTATCCCAAGGGTGAATTGGTCTCTCATATCGTAGGGTTTGCCGGGATTGATAGTCAGGGTTTGGAAGGGGTGGAGCTTCAATATGAATCCTATCTACGGGGTGAAAAGAACCTGGTGAAATACCAACGGGATGCCCTGGGAAGAAAAATTGCCTCTCCCCAAAACCAGGATTCGGCTAATCTGCCGACCGGTTACCACCTGACACTGACCGTTGATGAGATTATCCAATTCATTGCGGAGGAAGAATTAGCACAGGCGTTAAAGCGAACCGGCGCCAAATCAGGAAGTATTGTCATGATGGATCCCTTAACCGGAGCAATCCTGGCGTGGGCGCTTCATCCCACCTTTGATCCGAACCGCTTAGGCCAATTCTCTGCTCAGGATTGGCGAAATCGAGCGGTGACGGATCCTTATGAACCGGGATCAACCTTGAAAATTGTGGTGGCGGCCGCTGCGTTAGAAGAACAGGTTATGTCTCCGGACACGCTGATCTATGGCGGTGAGGGACAAATGGCGATTGCGGGGACGATCGTCCATGATCCGGCAAAAACCAGTTGGATGACGTTCTCCCAGGCAGTGGCTCATTCGAGCAATGTGGGTGTGATCAAAGTTGCGATAGAATTAGGTCAAGATCGCGTCTTTGAGTATTTGAAGGCGTTTGGGTTTGGAGAGAAAACTGATATCGATCTCCCGGGAGAATCTTCAGGAATTTTACGCGAACCCCACAAATGGAGTGGGCGAAGCTTGTCTTCGATTGCCATGGGACAGGAAATCGCGGTCACTCCCATTCAAATGGTCACGGCCATGTCAGTAGTGGCCAATGGTGGTTGGCTGATGACGCCTTATGTGGTTTCTTCGATATTGGATTCCCAAGGGCATGCTATTCTAACCAAAAATCCACGGCCCAAGCGGCGACCAATCTCTCCTGAAACGGCTGATGCGTTAACCAGGATTCTCGAAAATGCGGTAGAAACGGGAACAGGCAAGCGTGCCAAACTTGCGGAATATCGAGCTGCGGGAAAAACGGGGACCGCTCAGAAAATTGACCGGGAAAGCGGATCGTACTCCTCTTCGAAAGTAGTTGCCTCGTTTGTAGGATTTGCACCAGTCGATCAGCCTCGTCTCACTATGTTAGTAGTTATTGACGAACCGAAAATCGGGAATTGGGGTGGGGAAATTGCTGCTCCCGTATTTCGAAAGGTGGCAGAACGAGTCCTGCCGCATTTGGGGGTCTTGCCTGGTGGATCACCAATCATTCGGACGGCTGCCGCAACATCGGCTATTTTTATACCGCAGCCCCTTGTGCAATAAACTGTGACGCTTCAAGAGCTGATTACCTCACTGGATAGTGTGATGATTAAAGGGAATCTTCAATGTGAGGTCGTGTCCATTACCGAGGATTCTCGGCAGGTGAAGCCTGGTTCGGTGTTTGTGGCAATCAGGGGGGAACACCAAGATGGGCATCAATTTGTGAGACAGGCTCAAACGCAGGGGGCTGTTGGCGTCGTGGTGGAAGAAGAAGGTTTTGAAACGCTTGAACCACTCCAAGGAGGAGGATCATCCGCCCTCATTCGAGTGAAAAGCTCTCGAAAGGCTTTGGGATTGTTGGCGTCCAGACTCTATGACATGCCTTCCGCCCGCCTGCAAATGGTGGGGGTCACGGGGACGAATGGGAAAACCACGGTGACTCATCTGGCAAAATCCTTGCTGGAAGCCCAGGGGCATCACGTTGGATTATTAGGGACTGTGGGATATGTGTTCGGTACAGAGCGCCGGGTGGCTTCGCATACCACACCTGCCCCCGTCGAACTGCAGGACATGTTGAGAGCCATGGCCAATGCCGGGATGGATGTGGCGGTTATGGAGGTCTCTTCCCATGCTTTGGCATTAGATCGAGTGGCTGGTTGTGAATTCGACATCGTGGTGTTTACCAATTTGACGCAAGATCATTTAGATTTCCATCGAACGTTTGATGAATATTTTCACGCGAAACTCCGTTTATTTACCGAGTATGTCGACGGCAGGCAGAAGACAGGTCCCAAGCGAGCGCTTGTTAATGCGGATGATGAACGGGCTTCGATGATCCTTCAACACTGTTCCATTCCCACGTGGACGTTTGGCCTTCATGCACAAGCGGACATCCGGGCGGAAGCCATTAACCTCTCCATGGGAGGAACGGAGTTTTTGGTGAACAGCCCTCTCGGTCGGTTGACGATCAGCAGCCGATTAGTGGGTGAGCACAATGTGTCCAATATGCTGGCAGCCATCGGCATCGGTCTGGAAATGGGCATGACGATTCCTATGATTGAAAGAGCCGTGCAATTAGTGGTCAATGTTCCTGGCCGATTTGAACGCATCGATGAAGGGCAGGCATTTACGGTCGTGGTGGATTATGCTCATACCGAAGATGCGCTGTACCGGTTGCTTCGAGCGGCGCGGGCCATTAAACAAGGACGAATCATTACGCTGTTTGGCTGTGGGGGAGACCGGGATTCTGGAAAACGGCCCAAGATGGGTCAAGTGGCTGCACGACACAGCGATCTGGTGATTGTCACGTCCGATAATCCTCGAACGGAGAATGCTCACACAATCCTGACTCAAATCGAACAGGGGATTCAATCCTTGCGTCCGGAAGAACGGTGTCATTATCGGATTATTCCAGATCGAGCTGAGGCCATTCATGCAGCCGTGGCAGAAGCCAAGGCCGGAGATCTGGTGTTGATAGCCGGGAAGGGGCATGAAGACTACCAGATTATCGGCACCCAAAAAATTCATTTTGATGACCGTGAGGTAGCCAGGAAGGCACTCCATCAACAGATGGGTAGCGCGTAGTCCGGAACATTCGGTATGGCGGCTTTTGAGGTGGATGAAGTGCTCGATGCGACTCAGGGGACGTTGATCGTCAGGGGGGGGCGCAAAGACAGATTGCTTCGGGTGCAAACTGATTCGCGGAAGATCAAATCCGGCGATCTGTTTCTGGCATTGAAAGGCGAGAAATTCGATGGCCACGAATTTGTGAAATTGGCGTGCAAACTTGGAGCGAGGGGTGTGGTCGTTGAAGAGGTGTGGGCCTGGGAGATGCTGAGGAAGGTGCGTCAAGCCGGCCAGGCTCCCGTCATGGTGGTGGGGGTGAAAGATACTCTGCGGGCTTACCAGGACCTGGCCAGGTTTCACCGATTACGGTTTTCGATTCCGGTGGTGGCGATTACGGGCAGCAATGGAAAAACGACGACGAAAGAAATGGTTTATCGGGTGCTGGCGACTCGCTGGCGCGTCCATAAAACCCCAGGGAATTTCAATAATGCCATTGGAGTTCCCAGGACTCTCTTGGGCCTTCACGCTGGCCATCAGGCTGCAGTGATCGAAATGGGGGTGGATCAAGTGGGGCAGACCACTCAACTGTGTGATATGGCCAGACCCACCTCCGGGGTGATCACCAATGTCGGTCCGGACCATTTGGAGTTTTATGGCACATTGGCAAGGTCGGCAGCATCCAAGGGTGAATTATTGGATTGGCTTCCCTGGGATGGTGGAGCAGCCATCTTGAATGCTGACGATCGGTATTTTGAAAAATTTTCCCGGAAAGCCAGATGTCCTGTGATCTCATTTGGATTGTCGGCTCAGGCGGATGTTCGGGCGGCAGAACCGGCGTGGAATGGACGGCGAACGGAATTTCGCCTGTTATTGCCCGATCGAAAAAAGGCCAAGCGAGTGAGTGTGCGAATCATGGGCTCGCACAACATTGCCAATGCCCTGGCCGGTGCCGCAGTGGGATGTGCCATGGGATTTTCAGGCGATGATATCGTTGCGGGATTAGATACGTTCCGGCCAGCGCCGATGCGGTCGGAAATCCGTCGGTGGGGCGGGGTGATGTACTTGTACGATTGTTATAACGCCAATCCCGCTTCAGTAAAGGCGGCGTTGGCGTTGCTGGTTGGCCTGTATCCCGATCGAAGGACGATAGCCGTGTTAGGGGATATGCTCGAGTTGGGGCCCAAAGAGGAGCAATTTCATCAGGAAATTGGACGCGATGCCGCGAGACACCATGTCACCCATTTGATTGCCTGTGGTGCGTTTGGGCACAAGATGCGTGAAGGCGTCCAGAAGGCTCGCGGGACCACACTGGTGTCAGTGGTGAAGGACGCTGTGGAAGCAGGGGAGTTATTGAAAACGGTCGTCAAGCGTGGCGATGTGGTGTTGATTAAAGCTTCCAGAGGGGCAAAAATGGAACGAGTATTAGAGGCCGTCTGTCCAACGTAATGGTGTGCGTGGCTTGGGTTGAGTTTCCCTGGCACAAGAGATCCACGATGGTGAAAAGAATGACTGTAAATACGAATGTTCCAGTCTGTCAGGAATGGGCCACCATTCCTCGTGCTCTGAGAAAGTGAATGTAAATGCTGTATCTGTGGCTTTATCCCCTTCATACCGAATTTGCCCTCTTCAATGTCTTTCGTTACCTCAGTTTTCGCATCATTTATGCGGCTATCACGGCCTTTCTCATTGTCTTTTTCCTTGCCCCTCCCATGATCAAAAAATTACAGACGTTGAAACTCGGACAAAAAATTCGGACCGATGGCCCCCAAAGCCATCTTGGGAAATCTGGCACCCCCACGATGGGAGGCGTGCTCATTATTTTTTCTGTGTTGTTAGCGACATTATTATGGGCGGATATCTCCAATCTGTATGTCTGGTTGGTCTTGTTGGCGATCGTGGGTTTCGGGCTGATCGGGTTTGTGGATGATTACATCAAAATATTACGGGGCCGTTCCCAGGGGTTGTCGGCAGCACAAAAAATTGTGGGACAGTTAGGGGTAGCCTTGGGAATTGGTTTGTTTTTTTATCTTTCTCCTGCCTATTCCACGGAGCTCAGTGTGCCGTTCTTTAAAAATTTCACCCCCGATTTAGGAGTCTTGTATATCCCGTTTGCTATTTTGGTCATTGTGGGGTGTTCCAATGCGGTGAACTTGACTGACGGGCTGGATGGGTTGGCCGTCGGACCGGTCATCATTTCGGCGATGGCCTATACCGTGGTGGCCTGGGCGGTCGGAAATAAATTGGTCTCGGAGTATTTACTCATTCCTCATATTGACGGAGCCGGGGAGCTAGCCATTCTCACGGCCTCCATTATCGGCGCGGGGTTGGGGTTTCTCTGGTTTAACACCTATCCTGCGTCGGTCTTCATGGGCGATGTGGGATCGTTACCGCTTGGGGCGGCGTTAGGGACGATAGCGGTGGTGTGCAAGCATGAGTTGTTATTGGTCTTAATCGGGGGAGTGTTTGTGATGGAAGCGGTGTCCGTGATTTTCCAGGTGCTATCCTTTAAGTCCAGGGGGAAGCGAATTTTTCTCATGGCGCCGTTGCACCATCATTTTGAATTGAAGGGTTGGGAAGAACCCAAAGTGGTTGTTCGTTTGTGGATCATTGCGATTATTTTAGGCCTCTTAAGCATCAGCACCTTGAAATTACGATAATCATAGGACCTCAGTGGAACCCTGTGGAGTCATGGAAGCTGTGAAAGTCACTCCCGTGCTTCCCATCAAGAGTTGGAAGGGGAAGCGTGTCACGGTATTTGGCCTCGGACGAAGCGGCAGGGCGGCCGCCGATCTCCTTCTGGACCTGGGCGCGGTGGTCACCATTGTCGAGGAACACTCCAGTCCGGATTATGAGTTCGCATCGGCGGAGTATGGACTTCGAGGCGCTCAAGTTTTCTTAGGGGATCGGGTCGCTGAGGGTTTAAGGGATCTCGATCTCTTGGTGGTGAGTCCGGGTGTCTCCAAGGGCCATCTCCTTGTCCAAGGAATTGGCCAACGGGGCATCCCGATTGTCGGGGAAATTGAATTAGCTGGATGGTTTCTGCGGGCTCCCATTATTGCCGTGACCGGTACCAATGGGAAAAGCACCACGGTACGTCTCATCGGATCGATTCTGCAACAAAGCGGGAAAAGGGCATTTGTCGGGGGGAATCTCGGTATTCCCTTATGCGAAGGGGTACCGAGACCAACTCACCCGTCCCAAACGCCAGATTATGAGTATATTGTCGCAGAAGTATCGAGTTTCCAATTGGAAACCATCCACCGGTTTAAACCCTGGATTGCCGCGTTGTTGAATGTGACGCCCGATCATCTGGATCGACATCCCACCCAAGAAGAATATCGGGCTGCCAAACAGCGTATTTTTGAAAACCAGATGACTCAGGATTGGGCGCTGATCAATGCGGACGATCCTGTGGTGAGAACCATGGCCTTGTCGGCACGGTCAAGCGTCTGTGAATTTAGCCTGATCCGAAAAGTGGATCAGGGGGTGTATCTGGAAGGAAACTTTATTCGGGCCCGGATGCACGGGGAGGAATTTTCAATTGCTTCCCGGGACGCACTCCCGATGCGGGGAGATCATAACGTCGCGAATGCGATGGCGGCGATGAGTGTCGGACTGATTTGTGGGTGTCCAAGAGAAGATATGGTTCGCGCCCTCCAGTCCGCTCCGGTCTTTGAGCATGCCTTGGAGGTGGTTCGGGAATGGCAAGGCATCACCTTCGTCAATGATTCGAAAGGCACCAATGTGGACGCCACACTCAAAGCCTTGCACAGCTTTGAGGAGCCATTGGTCTTGATTCTTGGAGGAAAAGACAAAGGCGGAGATTTTTCGCAGCTGGCTGACCGCATTAGGCGCCAGGTCAAGGGGGTGGTGGTGATCGGAGAAGCCACTCAGAAAATCCTCCAGGCCTTGGATCAGATCAAGCCGGTCACCCTTGCGGCCAGTCTGGCGGATGCGGTGTCACAGGCCGTGGCCTTTGCGTCCAGAGGCGATGTGGTGTTGTTTTCTCCGGCTTGCGCCAGTTTCGATATGTTTCGGAATTATCATCATCGAGGGCTCGAATTTAAACGGATTGTCGGAGAACTCCAATAAATGGAAATTCCAGCCATACTCCGACGAAAAAATTCTCATGTGGATTCCCGGGCATGGGCGGATTTGTTCCCAGGTAAACTCGGCATCAGTCCCAAGCGGATCGATCCTCTGATTGTGGGGATTACCCTGGCGCTGTCACTTGGGGGTTTGGTCATGGTGTTCAGCGCAAGTGGCGTCATGGCGGAAAATAAATTTACCAACGCCACCTATTATCTCCAACGACAAATTGTCTGGATGCTGTTGGGGTTCGGTGTGCTGCTGGTTGGGTCATTGATCGATTATGGTCAGTGGAAACGATGGGTCCCCATGATTGTGGTGGGATGCGTCGCAGGGTTGCTGCTGGTGCTGGGCGTAGGCCCTCAAATTAACGGGGCTCGTCGATGGCTCACATTCGGATTTTTTTCCATTCAACCCACGGAAATGGCCAAACTGGCCGTCGTGCTGTATCTGGCAGCGTTTCTCTCCAATCCTCATCGACGGGTTACCGATTGGCAGCGAGGGTTTCTTCCCCCCGTGGCTATTGTGGGCATGATCTGTGGACTAATTGTGGTGGAGCCTGATTTAGGGAGTACCGTCGTCATCAGTCTGGTGTTGGTGGGCATGATGTATCTGGCCGGTGCGAGAGTGCGTCACCTGGCGTATTTAGGACTTCCGATGGTCGTGGGGTTGCTCTCCCTCATCTGGATGAGTCCCGAACGATGGGAACGAATGACCACCTTTATGAATCCCTTTGAGGACCGGCAAGGCGGGGGCTACCAGCTTGTCCAGTCCCTCTTGGCGCTGGAAAACGGCGGATTGTTTGGTGTCGGTCTTGGGCAGGGAAAACAAAAACTGTTGTATCTCCCGGAAGGACATACCGACTTCGTGTTGGCTCTGGTGGGAGAAGAGCTCGGGCTCATCGGGACCTCAGGCCTTTTGGCGCTGTTTGCCATTTTAGTGTGTAAAGGATTTCGCGTCGCGGCCTTGGCGCCGGATTTATTCGGGCGATACCTTGCCCTGGGCATTACCATGCTCCTTGGAATCCAGGCCCTCATCAATGCGGGAGTCGTGAGCGGAATGCTGCCGACGAAGGGCTTAACGCTTCCTCTGGTGAGTTACGGCGGATCCTCGCTGCTCGCCACCATGTTAGCCATCGGAATCCTGCTGAGTATCGCTCGACAAGGGCGAGCCAATCCCTGATTGCGAGAGGATGTATGAATGAGGGTCGTGATTGCTGCTGGTGGAACCGGAGGTCATGTGTATCCGGCTATCGCGTATGCCAAAGAATTTCAACAGCACGATCCGGGAGGGAGTATTCTGTTTGTGGGGCCAGGCAAGTCCTTAGAGGGAGAAATCCTGGGGAAGGAAGGGCTTGGCTTTGAACCGATTAAGGTCGAAGGATTTGTGGGGCGAGGGGTGTTCCAGATGATTCGTTCCCTCGTTCTGCTTCCCAAGTCGGTATGGCGGGCTGTCCAGATTCTTCGAGGCCATCACACCGATCTGGTCATTGGCACTGGAGGGTATTTCAGTCCCCCCGTGGTCGTTGCCGCATGGTTGCTGAACATTCCCAGGGTATTGCTGGAACCGAACGCCATGCCGGGGCTTGCCAATCGTGTGTTGGGCCCATTGGCCGATAGGATTTTCCTTGCCTTTGACAGTGCCATTCCCTTCTTCTCGTCTTCTAAGGTGAAAGTGATTGGTACGCCTATCCGCAAAGCGTTTGTGTTGGAGAGCCCTCCCGCTCCGCCGCAGAAGGTCTCACATTTGTTGATCTTTGGCGGGAGCCAGGGGGCTCGGGCAATCAATTCCGCCATGCTGAAGGCTGTGGAAAATTCAGCGAGATTGCGTGAACACGTGACGATTACGCACCAGACTGGAGCCGACGATTATGAACGGATCAAGGCCGGCTATGAACAACTTGGCGTTCTGGCGGATGTCCGCCCTTTTCTCTTTGATATGCCCCGTGAACTTGCCAAAGCGGATCTCATCGTGTGCCGGGCCGGGGCCAGCACCCTGGCTGAGTTATCGGCATATGGGAAAGTCGGGATTCTGATCCCGTTTCCTCATGCGACGCACAATCATCAGGAAATGAATGCCAGGGCCATGGAAGCGGCTGGAGCCGCTCGAGTGCTGCTGCAATCGGACCTCACCGGGCAACGTCTGGCAGAAGAAATTGAAACATGCATGTCTAATATTCATCACTTACAGGGAATGGCTGGAAGAAGTTGGGCCTTAAGGAAAGTCCATGCCACGGAACAGATGGTTCATGAATGTCTCTCCCTTGTCGGTCACAGTGTGTAATTGGCGACGAGGAAACCGCCTTTTGGCAAATTTGGCAACATGGTGCAACGTTTCAGAGAGAAAAGCCAGAAAAAATTGCGTGAGCGTTAATCTTTTAATGAGGAGGGACTCTTACAGGGAATGAGGAGAGTGTCCTGTCAGGTCGGAGTCTGGACAGTCCAAGGTTGCCGCAGTCTCATGAAAGAGGGGCGATTTGGAATAAGGAGCCGGGTATGCCGGGCCGGCATACCCGGTATTGAAACCATCAGCCCAGACCCACAGACTCTGCGCGCTCAAAGGGGGAAGCAACAGGCGACCGCCCCCGATGATCCTCCCTTCAACCCTGGAAGTCGAAAAAAATTATGTTTCGAAAAATTCAGCACATTCATTTGGTCGGTATCGGAGGAAGCGGGATGAGTGGTATCGCGGAGGTGCTCCTCACGTTAGGGTATAAAGTCACGGGTTCCGATGTGGCGTATTCCGACAGCATCCGTCGGTTAGAGGAACTGGGGGGGACGGTGTGTATCGGGCATCAGGAGTCGAATGTGGAAGGCGCGCAAGTCGTGGTGGTGTCATCGGCCATTGCCAACTCCAATCCGGAAATTCGCGCGGCACGGGCCAAGGTGATTCCTGTCATTCCACGAGCGGAGATGTTGGCTGAGTTGATGCGGTTGAAATTCGGCATTGCCATTGCCGGGGCACATGGCAAGACCACGACGACGTCGATGGTGGCCTCGATTCTTGCACAAGCTGGGCTGGATCCGACATTCGTGGTTGGGGGCAAGGTGAATGCCATGGGGACTCATGCGCGCTTAGGCCGCAGTGACCTTCTGATTGCGGAGGCCGATGAAAGCGATGGATCGTTTTTGCGATTGTCGCCCTCCATTGCCGTGGTCACGAATATCGACCGGGAGCATTTAGACCACTATGGGAACATGGAAGGTCTTCAAGAAGCATTTCTGCAATTTATCAATAAGATCCCCTTTTATGGCGTGGCGATTGTGTGTGCCGATGATCCCTGGATTCGCGGTCTGTTGCCTCGCGTGGTCAAGCGGTATCAAACCTATGGGATGAGTGATTTTTCCGGTGTGCTGACCCCCGATCTTTTGGCGACTGAGATTGAGACCAAAGCTCTGGGTGTGGAATTTCGAGCTCATTTTCGGGATCAAAAGCTTGGCCCCTTCCGCATTCGAATTCCCGGCGTGCATAACGTGGCCAATGCGTTAGCCGCCATTGGTGTGGCCTTGGAATTGGATGTACCAGTGGATTTGATCCGGGCGGGGTTGGCGGCCTTTGCGGGAGTCGAACGCCGTTTTCAGATTCGAGGAGAAAAAAACGGCATTGTGGTGGTGGACGATTACGGGCACCATCCAACGGAGATCCGTGCCACCTTGGCGGCAGCGCGCGCGGCCTGGCAGAGACGGTTGGTCGTGGTGTTTCAGCCACATCGTTTCTCGAGGACACGGGATCTCGCCGATGAGTTTGCCAAGGCGTTCGAACAGGCGGATAGGGTGTATGTCATGGATATTTATCCGGCCGGGGAAGCGCCGATTCCGGGGATCACCGGGCAAACGATTATCGAACACATTCACGCTTCAGGTCATCCCTCTGTCCACTGGGTGAATAGTGATCCCGGATTGACGACCCGATTGCGGGAGGAACTTCGCGAAGGCGATATTCTGTTGACAATGGGAGCGGGGGATGTCTGGAAAGTCGGAAAAGAATTGTTAGAGACCTTGTAAGCGGGTGTGGTGAGTCATGGAGAACGAGGGACGTACAGGTGAAGACCGGGCGACCGACACTAACAGTCGAACGGCTCCAACGAGCGGTGCAACGTGTTCAAGGAGAGGTTCGGTGGGGGGAACCGTTGGCTCCTATCCTCTCTTTGCAAGTGGGAGGTCCCGCCGATGTCCTGATCGTTCCCTCCGATGTGGAAGACGTCATTCGCGTGATCCAAGGGGCTCGAGCGGAGGATATTCCTTTTGTCGTGTTGGGCGGGACCAATGTGGTCGTTCGCGATAAAGGCATTCGAGGCATTGTGATGCAACTGAAACAATTGACCGGAATACACGAGGAAGCCAACCACGTGGTGTATGCCCAAGCGGGAGTGCGGTTGCCCCGGCTGATGCAATTTGCCATGGGCCGCAATCTTTCTGGAATGGAGTGGGCGGCGGGAATTCCCGGAACCGTCGGTGGGGGCGTCGTCATGAATGCAGGGACGCAATTGGGCGAAATGAAGGATGTCTTGCATGCCGTGGATTTCGTAAATCTTTGCGGGCGGCGCATACGGGTGGAGGCCTCCAACATGTCTTTTGGCTATCGGAAAACGATGCTCCCCAAGGGCATCGTGGTAGGGGCGTGGGTCCAATTGACCCTTTCGACCAGAGAGAGCATTGAGGCAAAAACCAAGACGTATCTCCGATACCGACGGGTGACCCAACCCCTGACCATGCCGAATGCCGGGTCGGTGTTTAAAAATCCGCCGGGAGATTCTGCGGGACGGTTGGTTGAAGCGGCGGGGTTAAAGGGGATGCGGGTTGGTGATGCCGAGGTCTCGACCAAGCATGCCAATTTTATTGTGAATAGGGGAACGGCGACCGCCTCCCAGGTCTTGGCATTGATTCGAAAGGTCCGGCAAACGGTTGCCAGAAAATTTGGCGTGCGTCTGCAACTTGAGTGGAAAATCATTGGAGAATTTTAGTCACGACCGGGTTTGACGATGGGTGTGAGGGTGATTCAGTCAGCACAACTTGAGAGGTCTATCTACACTTTGATGAACGGGGAACGATGAAAACGAAGTCTTTGCGAGTCGGGGTGCTCATGGGTGGATCATCAGCTGAGAGGGAAATTTCCCTGAAGACTGGTCGTTCGATATGCGAGGCGTTGCGACGACGTGGATACACGGTGGTCCCCATTGAAGTGGATGCCTCATTGCCGCATCAGATCCGGGTCAAAAAAATTACGGTCGCATTTCTCGCGTTGCACGGGCCGGGGGGGGAAGATGGCACGGTTCAGGGGATGTTGGAAGTCATGAAGATGCCCTACACCGGATCGGGCGTGAGTGCCAGTGCGGTGGGTATGGATAAAGGATTGACCCGCGTGGTGCTTCAGGCAGCCGGCGTTTCCGTCCCGCCGGGAATGACGTTGTCTGCCAGGATGATCCCGGCTCGTTCACAAGCCAGCCTGGGATTGCCCGTCGTGGTGAAGCCTTGCGCTCAGGGGTCCACGATTGGTGTGTCTATCGTTCGAAAGCTATCTCAATGGAAGGGGGCCTTGCAAGAGGCCTATCGGTATGGAGAGCAGGCGGTGGTTGAAAAATATATTCCCGGTCGTGAAGTGGCGGTGGGCGTCTTTGGCAACCAGGTCTTCCCCGGCGTGGAAGTGATTGCCCCTGGGGGATTTTACGATTTTACGGCCAAGTATGGAAAAGCCTCAACCCGCTATGTCTGTCCGGCCCCCCTCTCTCCAAAGCTGGAATGCGCTCTGCGTGAACAAAGCCTTCGTGCGTATCAGGCGTTAGGATGCCGGGGCGCGGCTCGAGTGGATTTTCGCATTCATACCAACGGACGCCCGTATATCTTAGAACTGAATACCATTCCCGGCATGACCGAGCGAAGTTTGCTGCCCATGGCTGCGGCGCAGGCCGGGCTGACATACGATGATCTGGTTGAACGGATGTTACGGGATGCGCTTCCGAAGAAGGTGGCGTCGTCCGGGAAGAAGGCCAGGTCCAAAGGGGACAAGGGGACATGATTTCTGGAGAAAGCCTTTCATCGACACGGCCTCGAAAAAACCGTCCTCTCAAGAAAGGAGAGGCATTTGGGAATGCGAGGAAAGGACGGAAAAAAACGTCGGTCAAACGTGTCGTCATGGGGGGTGCCCTGGCATGTCTCATCGTGGTGATTGTGGTGGGAGGGCGACATGTGGTCCGGTGGGCTGGTGAATGGACAGAAATCCAACAGATCACGGTAGTTGGTTCGGATCGGGTGTCGCGTGAGGAAATTATCGCGAGGCTGGCATTGCCGCCACAGACCAGTTTGCTCTCTGTCGAGCCGGACCTGTTATCGACACGTCTGGAGTCCCATCCCTGGATTGGTTCGGTGGCGTTTGATCGGGTGTTCCCTCATTCCCTGGTTGTACAGGTTTCCGAACGTCAGCCTGCAGCGGTCTTGGGATCGTCAAAAGAACCCTATTTTTTGGACGCTGAAGGGTATTTGTTGCCGGGAGGCAAGACTCAAGAGGGAGCGACATTGCCCATTGTCGATGGGGTGACCTCGAAATTTATGACCCAGAATGAGGCAGAAGGTCATCGACGCGCGAAGCAAGGCATTCACATTGCCGAATTGTTGTCGCAACAGTTTCCGGGCAGACCACGGATTGATGTCTCCAACCCGCACACGACGATCGTGGATCTTCCCGATGTCCGGTTTCAATTCGGGCGGGAGGTGGAGGACCAGTGGCAACGCTTTTTGGTGTTGTACCCGACTGTGAAGACAACAATGAAAGGCCGGTCGCAAGAAGTGGATTTGCGATTTGCTCAAAAAGTTATTTTTCGCAAGAGGACACTGTAGGACATGGCCAAAAAAGAACACATCGTGGTGGGGCTGGACATCGGGACGACAAAAATTTGTGCCGTGGTGGGCGAAATCCTGGATGATCGCTCAATCAACGTGATCGGGGTTGGATCGCATCGCTCGACCGGTTTGAGAAAAGGCATGGTCGTCAACATGGACAGTACGGTGGAATCCATCAAGCGAGCCGTGGAGGAAGCGGAGTTGATGGCGGCCGTTCAAATCAATTCGGTGTATACGGGGATTGCCGGCAGTCATATCGGGAGCGAAAGTGCGCAAGGCGTGGTGGCCCTGAAAAAACGGGAAGTGACCAAGGCGGATGTTCGGCGTGCCGTCGATACCGCTCGGGGATGCGCGGTGCCGGCCCCCGACCGGCAAATTCTCCATGTGCTCCCCCGGGAATTTATTGTGGATGATCAGGAGGGTATCCGCGATCCGCTGGGAATTGCGGGATCACGATTGGAAGTCGATGTGCATATTGTGACCGGGGCCGTGACCTCGGCGCAAAACCTCGTCCGGTGTGTCAGCCGGGCGGGTTTGGATGTCGTCGATATTGTTTTGCAGCCGTTAGCCTCCAGTGCGGCCGTACTTTCCCCTGAAGAAAAAGAATTAGGCGTCGTGATGGTGGATATCGGAGGAGGGACGACCGACATCGCGATCTTTGTCGAGGGATGTATCCGGCACTCGGCGGTCATTCCCATTGGGGGAAACCATTTAACCGGGGATCTGGCGATGGGCTTAAAAACGGCGCCGGAGGAAGCGGAAAAAATTAAACTGAAATATGGGGTGGCGAGCAGTCAATTGTTGAATGATGACGAACGCATCGAAGTGCCAAGTGTCGGGGGACGGCCACCTCGGGTTATGCCCAGGACGTTGGTGGCCCAAATCCTCTCACCCCGGGTGGAAGAAATGTTTGATCTGGTCCTTCGTGAAATCCGTCGTGCCGGGTATGACGGCATGTTGGTAGCCGGGGGCGTATTGACAGGAGGGACCTCGCTGCTTCCGGGGATGGCCGAGGTGGCGGAACAGGTCCTCAATCTCTCGGTACGATTGGGGAAACCCATTGGAGTGGGTGGGTTGCGGGAAATTGTCAGTAACCCCAGTTATTCCACGGCTGTGGGGCTCATTGTGCATTCCGTGAGCCGGGAAAATGAATTCGAACTCGTGGGGCCCGGGGGTGGCAAGGGCAAAAAATCCCCGCGCTTGTTGGGTTCGATGGTCTTTAGGATGAAGGGATGGATCATGAACTTTTTTTAATCCATGGAAGGAAAGGAGGATCATGTATCCGTGCGCACTTCGCGTGCCAGTATGAGTCATCAACTAATTGTCACCAGGTTTAACCAAGAGAGTGGTGGAAAGGAGGAGTCGTATGTTTTCAATGTCTGATGAGGAACTGTCTGTCATTAACATCAAGGTGGTGGGAGTCGGAGGAGCTGGTTGCAACGCGGTCAATACCATGATTGAAGCCGGCTTGAGTCGGGTGGAATTTGTGGTGGCGAATACGGACTTGCAAGCGCTCGCCCGTTCGGTAGCGCCGTACAAAATTCAATTGGGTCCGGAGCGCACGCGAGGCTTGGGGGCAGGAGCCAAGCCGGATGTGGGGAAAGAATCCGCGCTTGAAAGTGAGCACCAAATCCGCGAGGCCCTGGAAGGGGCGGATATGGTGTTTGTGACCGCAGGCATGGGCGGTGGAACCGGCACGGGGGGTGCCCCCATCGCGGCGAAAATTGCCAAAGAGTTAGGAATTCTCACAGTGGGCGTGGTGACCAAACCCTTCCAATATGAAGGGAACCGGCGGGCCGGTTTTGCGGAAGAAGGGATCCGTGAACTGAAAAAACACGTGGATTCCCTGTTAATCATTCCCAACCAAAAACTCCTGGGAATGGTGGATAAAAGTACTCCGCTTGTGGAGGCATTCAAGATTGCGGATGATGTCTTGCGCCAGGCCATCCAAGGTATTTCGGATGTCATTACTACTCCGGGTTTGGTCAACGTGGACTTTGCCGATGTGCGAACCGTCATGGGCTATTCCGGGCGTGCGGTGATGGGAATGGGGACCGGTCGGGGTCCGACGCGAGCCGGGGATGCGGCCAGGCAAGCCATTGCCAGCCCGTTGCTGGAAGATGGAAGCGTGGAAGGGGCACGAGGATTGTTATTGAATATTACGGGCGGCCCCAATCTCACGTTGCATGAAGTGAATGAGGCGTCCAACATTGCGCGAGAAGCCGCCGACCCGCAGGCCAATATCATCGTCGGCCAAGTCATCAATCCCGACCTGGGGGATGAATTAACCGTGACGGTCATTGCGACAGGATTCGAACAAGGGGAGTCGGTCTTGCGATTTCCCAGTGCGCACCAACCCACCCTCGTAGTGGAACCTGTCAAAAAACCGGCATTGGTCTCGGTCTCTGTGGAGAATGGAGGGGACTACGGTTCCGATGAACTTGACCGACCCACGTACATGCGCCGGCAGACGGCTGCCAGGCCGGCTCCTGAGAAGAGTAGTCTGTTGGTGGATGACGATTGGGACGTGCCGACCTTTTTACGAAAGAAGGCCGACGGCTAATGGGATGAAAGCTGAGGAAAGCCCAGGGTCTCCGGGGACCAGGTTGTCTGATTCAGGATTAACGAGCGACACGATTCCCGTGCGCCATTTCTTCGGGACACGGCATGCGCCCATAGGGTTGAATGCCCATATTCAACTCGGACAGGTCACGGGTGGACACCCGGAATTCCCCTTTATCGCAGCGCTCAAACAAATCCATAGTACCCGTGTGGTGGTCTTAAAAACCCGCATGGGTTCTGGAGAACTTAAACAGACCGAAGGGGATGCCCTGGTCACCAATCAACCTCAGACGCTGATTGTGGTGCGAACCGCGGATTGCGTGCCGGTGCTGCTTGTTGAGAAGGCCACGGGAGTGGTTGGGGCTATTCATGCCGGATGGCGTGGGGCGGTGGCCGGTATCGTGTCAGAAACTATTCGGGCCTGTGTGGAGGAGTTTGGGGCGAAACCGGAGCAGATGCATATGGCTATCGGCCCGTCCATCGGTCCGTGCTGTTATGAAGTTGATGAACCGGTCATCGAACCTTTGCGAACCCGGTATCCTGGATGGCCTGAGGTGCTGCGTAACACCACAGAAGGAAAAGGGGTCTTAGACCTCAAGCAATTGATCCATAATCAGATTCGAGCCAGTGGGGTCTCAGAAGGTCAGATTGGAAGGTTGGATCATTGTACCCATTGTCGGGCCGATCTCTTCTATTCATACAGGCGTGAGGGAAAGGTGATCGGATCGATGTTCAGTGGGATTATGTTGCCGGCCTTATAGAGAACGGGCCGGTTTGACGAAATCCGTCGAGGTCTTGATTACAGTCAGGGCCACCTAATCCCATCCTTTAGTGAGCAGCAGTCAAGCCTTCAATTGTGGCTACTGACAGCTTCGCAAAAATTGTGTTCTCAATCCGGTTGCGGTGTAATCCCTGTCCGTGACTCAAGCGGGAATCCCGTTTACAATAA
>WHTE01000008.1 GCA_009377845.1 Nitrospirales bacterium
TCGCGGTCACTCACACTCAGATGCAGGGATGGCAGTTGTCGGGGCATGAACCGCAGCGTAGCATGGGCGGAATCTATTGTCCATCTATTTGCTGGACACTACACTAGAAGAGGTTGATCAATCTCTCGCTCTCAATCTCATGGCCTATCAAAATGGTAGGCTATTGAGGAGCACTCTTCCCCTCACCCTGGAACCGGGTTGATTGAATGGTCATGAGATACGGTTGCATGCGGAAGATGCCAAAACCCATCAAGGCCGGTTAAGGACCTTATATTCAGAGTTGACGGCCCTATAAAGGGATCTGTATAAAGTCCGCTACCTGGGTGAAGAGCATGTTTTCTTAGTGAAGGTTTATTCGGTCGATTCTGGCAAGAGATCACTCAATAGGGCTTGTGACAAGAGGGCCAGTGAGCGAGACAGTATTCGCGGGCCTTACCTCCATGATTACCCGAAACTGAGGTGGCCAATATGCGACGGGCTGAGATTAATTGCCTGGCGAGGAGGAAAACCACGCGGGGCATAGGACACTGGAGATGTTTAATCGGTACCATGACTTCCTGGAAGGCGAGATGTGGGAGACGGCGTCCTGGTTGAACGCCAAATTTTTACACTGGCGCGTTATGGACTCACCCAAATAATTAATAACACAAGCAATGCGCCCGTAGCTCAATGGATAGAGCACTTGACTACGGATCGATCCAGAGGGGATTGGCCAACTCGTTTTATAACGGCCAATCCCCTTGTCTTTATTGGCGATTCGTGTGGCTTGACATTGGGCTCTGTTTGCCTCTATTCGCCCCGTTTTCTCCCGACTTGTCTCTCTTTCTAACACCTATTTAACACGAGGTTTTCCCTTCCCAATTTTTGGGCACCAATAGGGAGGGTTTCAAATTTCTCATTCCTCAAACCGCCAAAAAGAAATTTTTCACAATTGCCTGTCCCCTATGTATCAAAACTGGTGGCTATTAAGTAATATAAAAAAATGCGTATTTTACTGACAGGCGGATCAGGGGATCTGGGCACTCTGCTTTCAATCGACCTTCTTGCGGAGGGAAACGAAGTGGTAAATATTGACACCGCTCTCCCCCAAATCCCTGGATCAATTTTCATTAAGGGTTCTATCCTCGACCGAACGAGTCTGGCAAAGGCCACGCATAGGGTAAATTGCCTTGTCCACATCGCGGCCTGGCACGGCATCCACGAATCGAAGGGGACAAAAAGTCCGGAAGAATTTCACGATCTCAATGTTACTGGCACATTCAATGTGCTAGAAGCAGGGGCAAAAGAAGGGGTGAAGAAAATTATTTTCATCTCCTCGACAAGTGTTGACAATCCAAACAGCATTTACGGCCATACCAAAATTCTTGGTGAGGAAATGTGCCGTGCTTACACCGAACGACATGACATGGAGATTATCATTTTACGCCCGCGGGCTTTTATCCCACCTTGGAATCGAGTTGTTTACCGCGATTTCATAGAATGGGGGAAATGGTTCATGAAAGGAGCAGTGCATATAAACGATGTGAAGCAGGCGGTACTGAAGTCCATAGAAAGGTTAGACTCTGGCAAGCACTTGTCTGAAATGTGCCCCGTCCTTATAGTGGACGGTGCATATGAATACACCACGAAAGATCTTGATAAATGGGATGCAGACGGTGAAGGATCAACTTTCCGAAAATATTACGGACAATACTATAATTTAGTTGTCACAACAGGACTTGATCCAGCACGTAAGCCTAAGTTGCTGAACATCGAAAAAACGCAGGTAATCATTGGCTATGATCCAAAATACAGTCTGAAGAATCTGCTGGAAGAACTGAAGCAATATGGCCTTGAAGGTCCTCCTTCTCCCTTCTAAGCACGAAGACAACCTCCCTCGCCTTCATCAGACAAACAAAGGTCAGGTACCTAATCATTTGGGGCAAAGAGATTTCGCTGTTCCACTTGGTAATGGGCTTGAAGAGTGACACGCGGTCAACGTACTGGTGAGACTCGATCCATTTACGATCGAGGGAGACTTGCCCGCTGATGGCGACGAGGGAGGCATGGTACAGATGGACATCAGCCAAATCGGTGATTAAATTCGTGGGTCCAGCGTCCAGAGTCGACAGGCATACTCCAGCTGTTCCAGAAAGACGTCCCTGAACGTCGGCCATAAACGCCGCTCCTTAGCTCATGCCGGGTGGTGATAAATTGAATAGAGGAACCCAGCAGGGAATCCATCACATCCAGGTTTTCTTCACCCGCACTCCAAAAAAAACCGGACACCCTCATTTTCCAGACATCGCATGAGCACATCAGATGCTCTCAGGACATCACCTGTAGGATTGACAATCGCCTGCTCCAAACAATTTCGTGATTATTTTACCGATGGAAAGCATTCCGATGCCTCTCGTTCCTCCAGTCAGAGGTGAGGGGCACCACTCCTGGACAAGAGGTCCTTTGTCATTTTTGTTCGCAGCGTACTACATTTTTTTCGGATTGTTTCATACTCATCCGAGTTTATCTTTTTCCCGGAGTCTATTCCTTTTTTTTGCTGAGCTTCGAGTACCTCCGCTATTGTATCTTGTAAATTACCATAGGCTTTTCGCGTACCATAGGAAAGATAAATCCCAACTTCATCGTAATAGAGATCTTTGAGATTTGTCACGAAATCTTCAAGTTTCTTATAGGTGACGTCTTCTGCTTTTGGCCATTTGGGAAGGAGTTTTGTCTCACTCCAGACCTTTTGGTAGAGCTCTCGTCTCTTCTCAATTAGCGCCTCGTTTATCTTAGTTCGAGCGTCTAACATACTCTTGAGCATATTGCCCAAAAATGCCACTGCGGCGCCCATGAGACTCGAGACGATTACGATCTGAAGCTGCTCCATATCCAAGGTTACTTCTCTTGCCTGTCTTGGGATTTCGAAAGAGGGAGTAAGAGGCTTTTCTACATTAAGCTGGAGAGAAAATCGGAACCTATTAACACACAAAAACCTGATAGTTATCAAGCCTGATTTAATCGGACTGGAAGTATCATCATTTTTGGGGATTAAAAATCCACCAAACATGGGTTGTCAAAGACAGCACCTAGAATGTACGCGCGCGATTCTATTCGTTATGAAACCTCGTACTGAAATAGCATGCCAAAGTCCTCAATTTCTTCCGGCTTTATCCGATCCACGGATACACCATTTATGGTAATTGTCTCTCGCAGCGCGGGGGGTAGACTCTGAACATCAGCATCCTTGATGGTAAACACCCAAGCTTCATCATTCGTAATATCCCCACCTACGTGAGTATAGGTGGCGAGTGCGAGGTCCCCAAGCACCTTAGGTCCTGCAGTGAGCAACGGCTCACTTTCCTGTGCGCTGCCAGGTCGGGTAATCGCCAGTACTAAAGGATTATTGTTGCTATACAGGGAAGCATTTCGCAGTGTGACGAACACAATCACATTGGTAATGCCGATATTCTTTCCTTGGAACAGGAAAGGAAAATGCTGTTTGGAGAGGGTAAGGGTGGTCGAATGCTCAGCGATCCCCGCCGGATGAAGGAATTGATGGAATTCCGTCCCGAATTCATGCTTCATGCTGAGGAAATGGAATATTCCTGTTTTATTGGCGGCTTCGACCAGCTGATTGACAGATGCATCGACCTCGCTTTTCACGGCGGCCTTGAACGTCTCTCCGCCTTCACGAGCGGTATACCGCATGTGTAAGACGACATCAGCAATCGTTCGGTAATCAAACTGCCGGTAATCTGAGGGTAATTCCAGTCTCCAACGGCCAATGGCCCCAGCACCTTCAAAAGGTAGATAGCGTTCATCCCGAAAGGTAAACTCGAACACACCACTATCTTCCCGAGCCGAACTTGTGGCAATTGACTGAACCCCACCAACATCGGAAAGAAACCGATCGTCACCAAGTCCCGAGAAGGGATCGCCTGGTCTATCCGTCTTGTTTCGAACACGATTGTTCAGCAACGTCAATGTGCAATTCACTGTCGTATAGGGGCCGGTCACACAGGGGATCGAAAGACTCACAGCCTTGATGCGGCGCAGAAAATGTCCCGGATAGTCCAGGTCAAACAACACTTCAGGAATATCAATTTCACACAAACCGGTTTCCTGCAATTGAACGAGTGATGCGGGGTTAAGCTGTAACAACGAGATGTGCTTCGTGAGTTCGTATTCCCGCCTGTTGGCCTCGAAGTACGCAGACTCCATTCGGCGCAGGTCGTAGTGCAACTGTTCCCCAGCCAATAGACCCTTCTTTAAACTGTCCCAGTACCCAAAATCGATAAAGGTAGTCGTAAAATCGGCCAGCTCAAACTGAAAGGCCCGTTGAGCTTTCTTGGCCATATCATAGCCGAGCTGATAACTTTGGAAATAAATTGTGGAAACTTGACTAATCATCCAGGAATACAGTTCCTGGTTGGTGAATTTACTCCGCATAAATTCATCGGCCTCACGGTTTTGTTCTATCTGCAACTCGAGATTGCCCAGGTCATGCTCGGCAATGGCAATACGCAGATTGGCCCCTTCAATCTGTTTCTCAAGGGCTTCGATTTCAGTCGCCGCTTGCGAGACTTGAAAGTCCCATTCTTCATCACGCCTGTTCAGCCCGGCTTGGATTGATGCCATATTGGAACTCCGGTCCGCAAAACGCGCTAAGATAGAAGCATTCTCACTGACTGCATTCAATCCCTGAATAAAATTTGTGCTTCCATTTTCAGTTGTAATAACTGGTGAACCGCCGAAACCAGAAGATCCGATCGTGAAATCACCAATAGCTGCCATCGCCTGCTTTACAAGAGAGATGGAAGCCACACCAAGCTCTAAGATATTTGATTGGGTTAGCCTTTCACTCTGCAATCTTTCTTGCTGACTTCTTCTCTCGCGACTTAGGTAGAAATTGTGGCGTCCTTGAACTGTTTCTAAATTTTTCTGCAATCCAGCCAGTCCGGCTGCAGACTCATTCAGTTGCAACTCTCGTATGCTTTTAATGGCCTTTAGGAGGCGCTCTTCATGGCCGGAACGCAGTAGCGTCAAGGTTTCCGCATCGCGTTTTTCGAGAGCGGCCAATAACGCACCCCCAAGCTGTTTCACTTCATTGCAGAGCTCGATTGCTTTCTGTAGCAGCACGGCATACCGGTAGTTGAGCCGTGGGGCATTCATGTCAGTGAGCACACTATTGATATCAATTCCTGCGGCGGCCGCGCGTACGAGCAAGGCTGGATCAATCGGCGGCTCAAAGAGGGCCAACTGCCGCACCACGCCTTCAATATTCATGCAATGGCGAATTTTGAATAGACGATCGGCGACCATGTCCCAGTAGCCCAAAAGTTTGTCATTTCGAGGAATACAGAAAAATAGTGCATTCCCGAGAATATCAGTGACAGGAGCTTCCCCATGGGGAACATCCGGGAGTTCAGTAGGAGAAGATAATTCGGTCTCAATCTGGACAAGTGCATTGCCAAACGCATCCAAGTGAAGGGCAAGATCATCAAAAGTTTTAACGGGAGTATTATTAATCGTGGCTTCCCCAGCAGGTGCGAGTACCAATTCCGGCCGTCTGCCGAGTATCTGGGCGGCCAACACATAAAGTTGCGTGGCTTCGTTGATGGACTCAATAGAATCGCGACGGAACAGATGATCACCCCAGGCAATGAGGTTATCGATGTACTTCATCACCGTGGCTTTCTGATAGGCCACAATCCGTTGCTGTGCAATCAGGTGGGGCTGAAAAGGATTGTCCCGCCAATCAGCAATTTGTACCTCGAATGCTGCTCGTTTTGCCTTTACCTTCGGATCATCAGAACTAAGAAGGTCCAAGAGCGTGCGGATATTGTCGAGTCCCCGATTCTCGAAGAAGGGCTTGGTTTTCCAGAACCGAAAGGGTCGCTCTTCATCTTCCAACGTGGAAATATCAATCGCCGTGGGCTCGAAAATGTAATGGAACCACTTTTGGGCTTCTTCGAACTGTTGATTGGCGCTTAACCTTGCCGCAATTAAAAGAGGGGCATGAAAGAACAATTCCCAATTATAATGCGCATAGGAACCGGTATAGGTGAAGTCAAACTCTTCCACAGGGATGTTGCTTCTATCGAAGGCAGGGCCAAGTGCATAGACTCGATCAAACGAGTCGGCAATATCCTCTCGCTTCTGTTGTCGCCGGAGGTCAGCCCCCTCTTCAGCTTCAATCGGAATAAACAGGCCATCAATGCCATGCCGGTTTAACTGGGTAATGAGAACTCCAACGTATGGGTGATAAAAGTTGTGGAAGCAAAACTTGGTTATAAGCGAGCTAGGAATATTCACCACACGATCTGTGGCGCCCGACTCCAGAATCCCAGCGGCAACAGAGAGTGATACTAAATCCAAGACAAATGGCTGTACGCCGTTGCCTATGGCAGCCGAGACCAAAGGCAGGGCAGGTGCGGCTAACATATTTCCAAGAAGGCCTCTACGAGATGCACCCCGCGTTTCGCCAACAACCCTTGTGGCAAGGCTAGTATCATGAATATTCCTGGCTACCAGCACGTTCTCCAATCGTGAAGATCTTCCTATTACTCCGAGACCACTGACTATTCCTGGATTGTTAAACGGCGGTATGATCGGCTCATCAGGTTCTGAAAATGCCCGAACGACCACCATGTCATCAGCCTCCAACCCAAGCACAACGGAATGCCGAGGAACGATAAGGTAGCTCCGAGCTTCGTCCTCATAAAGGAGTGGGGCCTGAGAAATAAAGTTAAGAAATTGAACTGGCGCTACAACTCGATAAGAAGGTGCGTCTCCCAAAGCTGTTGCATAATGTCCATTTCTCATTCTAATTCTCAGGAATCCGACTGGTCGAATCCGAGCGAAGGGTAACCCTTTCCCATTGAGCCCTCCTTCCTGGAAATAGCTTCTGGTTGGAAAGGGAAGGTCTAGGATTTCGTTTTGTCGATTTAGAGAAACTTGACCATCAATCCCAAATTGAAAACCCGTGTTATTGTCGCGGAGATTACTATCGTTCAATCGACTTGTCCGTAGCGTGGAATCGCCTTGGATTCCAGCAGGAAGGTCAAATTCTCCAATATTTGGAAATTGAAATTCATCGATTGCAGGACGGTCAGATAGATTAAAAGCTGAAAATAGATCCTGTTCGACTTGTTCTACCGCAATAAGAAGGGCAATTTCCGATTCCTGGGAAGAAATGGGTCTGGGAAAATAAATTTTCCGACGTATGGGGATTCTGCCAAATTTAGTGCGAACAGCCACATCTGATAGCTGCTTGGAGGACCATTGGCCTGACCGATACTGACTCCAAGCCAACTTGATTTCCAAATATTTCTTGGGTTTATCAGAGGCAAACGGATCCTCACCAACATCCGGCACTTTAACCTCACTGTTGTCAGTGTCATCAGCCTTCTCTTGAGTCATGAACCAGAAAAGGTACAGGCGGCCATTGAAGAGCGTGATCGCGACGTTTTCCCCTTCAATATCGACTGATACGGGTTCCCAGGGAGTCCAGCGCCGTTGCCGTTCCCAGCGCCGATAAAAATATTTTCTTGGAATATTCTTGGTTCGGCCAAGGACATACAGCGTCTTGTCCTCTTCGTCATGGTAGATGCTGGCCACTTCCAGACGGGCCACTTCATCCAGCTTCTCCAGGTAATTGAGGAAGGCCAACTCGGCAGTGTCTTTGGTGACATCGTTCTGAAGTAATTCGTTCTCTAAATCGACAAAAAAGGGCGACTTCTCCGGCCGTAGTTCCGGTTCAAGATAGTTTTCCGGATAGAGAAACACTTTCCTGTTGGCTTCCCAGACCCGATAGTTCTTCATCCATTTCCACTGCTCGGCCGCCTCCGGTTCAAATGTTACTTCCGGTTCCAGGTTCATCAGACAACGCTGCACGAAGAGTTGCACAGAACTGATCGCCTGCTTGATTCGGGAGGTCAGCATGCAAGGGCTCATCTCCACATCCATCAGGAAAAAACCAAAAAGATCTTCTGCCTCTTCAACATCCAGATCAGGGTGTTTCTCCTTGACGATTTCCAGTGACGCGTCGACCAAGGAAGAACGTTGCTTCAATCGCAACGCATCCCGAATCGGCTCGGCCACAGCCAACCATGGCCCCTCCTCAAACTTGGCGCGGACTGCTTGTTTGACTTCATTGGCCACTTCCAGGGAAGCAAGGGGTGAAGTCCACTCCCAGGCGATTTCCGCTGAGACACCAAGACGCTGCAACAGTTTGACGCTGCGATACAGTTTCAACAATTGTTCCAACGTCTGCTCGCCCGTAAACGAACCGTTGAAGGCAAGGTTGAAATGGGTGGCATTGAGCAGGGTATCAAGATCAATCAGATTCCACCCTGTTCCTGCATGGAGCTGGTCAAGAAAGTCATTCTTGGTCACCGCATTGCCATCCTCATCAGCCCCGGTATGGGCAATGCGAATCAGCTCAAAAAGTGAGGGGGCATTCGCAGGGAGATTGTTTCGGAGCCATGCAAATTGCGCCATCCGCAACCAAGCTTGGAAACGAGCAGGATCCTGATCGAGAGTGTCTACAGGCAAGGCATTCAGATCCAGCCAACCCAATTGCGGACTCTCTTCCACCAGCCAACGCGCTTCCTCGGAAGGAATGTCGAAATTTTTCAGGAGGGCCGCGATCTTTTGCAACCGGCGAACGACTTGGAATTGCTCGGTGAAGTTCTGCTCCCTCAGCTCTTCTTGAACGCTCTTGATAAACGCGTCATCAAGAAATTCGGCACTGGCCGGTAAAGCAGGATCAGATACCGCCTTGATAAGGTCACCTACCAGTTGGTCACTGGCTCGTAAGTCGAGACCCAAAAATTCCGCAAAGGATTGCTTCACGAGCGCCACACTGTGCGTTTTTTGCAGGAATATCAGCAACGGCTTCAGGATTTCCTGGAACCTCTCAGCCAGGCGTGTCGTGGGATTCAGAAAGTCTGTCGTAGAGACCCCTTGAATGAGCTTTCCTTTCATAGCCTGAACATCATCGAGAAAAATCCCAAAGTGATTGTCCACGATCGCTTCACGGGCCAGGGGAGTTGGTTGGTCCCCGGGTATTTCACTGTCCGGTATGCCGGCAATCACAACCATGGCCTTAGTCATTTCCTCTTCCGACACCACCTGCGCCAGGAGTTGCGCGGTACGCTCGCCGGAGGGGTCGGGAGCAAACTGATGCGTCTGTTGGATCTTCCGCAATCCGCTACGCAACTTGAAGAGAAAATCGCTGATGGCCTCATCGCCACGCGCAAAGATGCTGTCTGGCTCGAAATCGTGAAACACAAGGTACGCCACTTCGGGAATGCTGAAACCGGATGTTTTGAACCGTTCCAGCACGTCCAGAAAGAGACGAGGCAGGTCTTCAAGTGTGGAAAGGACGAAAGGATCGAAATCCGTAAGGTCAATCAGAGACAACAGATCGCGAATGGATAATTTCAGCACACGGGCAAGGGAGACGACACGATAGATCTTACTCAAATTGCCTAACGTGAGGGAATTGATGAGCAGGCGTTTTTCGAGGATGAGATCCAGCTCCTCGGCGTTACGAAGATTGAGCGCGGCCAAAATGAAAGCTTTAACCTCGTCAAGCCTCTGGTTCGGATTCGCTAGCTCATTCCGCGCCTCATTCAAAGCAAAAGCTTGAAGCTCTTCATTATTCCCAATAGTCTTGTTGAGGAATAGCGTGTCGTAAAACGACGGCTGTTCTTCATCGTGTTCATCTTTTATTCTGGTAGTATCAATGAGACCCCACCAACTCAAGAGGGATAATAGTGGCACATTTAGGGAGTCGTGCAATTGTTTGACGACTGACAGTCTGCGTAGAAGCTCGGCGGTAATCTGGCCGTCGGACAGGACCTCAATGGCCGCATCCAGCTCGTGGATACTCCACCCTATCTTCCGTTGGAGGCGCATGAATCGGTGGATGGAGACCGCATGTGGCGTCAGTTGTAATGCTGGGATTGTGGCTCTATTCAAATCACACAGATCATCCTCCGGAAACTCGATCTCTAATTCCCCATCGGGATTAATCGTGGTGGTATCCAAAAGTTGGCGAACTTCATAGAAAGACAACTGTCCTCTGTCCATGAGTAACTTCACCTGGCGAAGGTCTTCTATTGCAGCCCCGCCCCACCCTTCGGCTCCGCCGCCGGCCGGGCCGAGAATGATGTCCCGCGCTCGTGGAATCAAGCCAAGGTGTTCAGCGGCAATATCCGTTCGTAAATTTACAGGCAAGGCCTCTTCAGGATGGGCCGTGAACACCCGCATAAGCTCATCCCGTTTGACCCCAAGCGGTTCCAAATATGCCCGCGTTTCAGCCGTCGGCAGGCTAAAAGGCAAAGTCCATGGATAGGCCATGGACTTGAGCACGTCATAGGCCGCGGTCGTCAGATTCTCAGGATACACGCGCAGGTCTTCGGCCTCCCCGAGGGTTTGCGGGACGTCCACCTCTTCCCACCACTTGCGTCCTTCATGGGCCACATACCTCTCCAGCACTTCGATCACCAGATCAACATAAGGCAAGACCGTATTCGTGTTGTGACAGGTCAACTCAATTTTGCCGATGTCGCCACGCCGGTCAAACAACATGTCAAGTGCGGGAACCTCGTTCGTTTTCTGTTGCCTGAGAAATGCGAGAATATCGACCAAATAGGCAGCCGGACTGTAAACAGAACGACAATGTTCGCAGGCACAAAAACTCATGCTGCCAAAGAGGCTCTCCCAGGTGGGCAGATCAACGCTATCCACGGCTCCTTCCTCTTCTAATTTGGTCAAGATTTCCCCCGGATTATCTTGTGGCAAGACATGCAATCCTACATTGTTCAGCATGGGAGAATGAGCAGCGAACAACGCGGTCGCCATGGCCGATTTTTGACTGGCCGCTTTGTAGAGGTGACGGGCGGTTGTCTCGCCTAGTTCATCGGCATACCGCCTCATGAAACCCTGTTCTCCCATTCTTCGAATGGCATAAGCCGACCGCACGCCATCCCGCAAGAGGGGTTTCATGGCGCGATAGCGATTCACCTCAGGCGCTAGGTCGAAGATTCGTTTAAATGCGAAGACCTCCTCCCGTTCAGCATCCGAAAGGGTCACGTTCTGGTCCCGCAAGAATTTCCGGAGATTCGTATTTCGAAATTCAACGTCATGTTGCGTGAGAAAGGCGCGAACCGTTCTGGCTCCGGCAAAATCTTGCGCGCCCAATGTGGCCAGAATGGTGGGAGTGGGGAACGTGGCTTCGAGTTTTTCCGCGAGGAGACGGGCGTAGGTCTCATCAGGGGATTCGCCTTCAACCTCTGGGAGATCCGGCGGGACAATGACCGTCCCATCCGCATTCGTATGAAGGCGAATATCCTGCAACCACTCCGGCAGGTTTCGGCCAACCAACTCCCGCAGGCCCTGCCCACTAGGTTGAAGACGCTCATGTAATGACTTCATGAGCGGGGCATGGTTTTGCGTGAGCGCGCCCAACTGAATAGACAACTTCACAGAACTCAGAGATTGCGCATCAAAGCCGTTGGTGGTGAGGTCCTCGAAAAAGGCGGAACTGGTACTATTGTGTTTGGCAAAGGTGGTCGCAAACGTGCGTTTCTGATCCTCGGAGATTCCTGCAACCTGGAGCAAATGTCCCAACGAAGCAGTCCCTGCAGGCGTATCTGGAGTTTCCAGGAGTTGATCCACATTCTGTTTGGCAAGTTTGTCCAGAACCTTGTCCAATTGTTTTGCAACTTTTTCATCAATGATATTAGCGACTATGGCGGCTTCAACGGCCTTCTTCTGAGCGTCGGCATCCTGCCCCACGAGTGCGGGCAAACTCGTGGGCAAATTGCTGCGAAACATCCCATAAAAAGCTTCAGCCACATCCATGCCAATTTCCTTGGCCAAACGGTTCGCCTGCACCCAGAAAGCGATGTGAACGGGGTTAGTAAGACTTTTGCCAGCCAAATACCCCACAGTCTCCCTATCCAACGTGGCCGGGTTTTTATTACCAAGAAAGGGTTTAATCCGTTTTTGCAGCTCCGCTAATTCGGTTTCAGGGGGATAGGCATCGTGATGAACAACAAGATCGACAGTTTGGGTATGGGCCGCTTCGAGAATAAGAGGGGAGGTAGCTACCACTTCGCCATCTTTACTAAGAATCTGGACGAGGAGATCCGATCCGGCTTCCCGTTTAGGCAAATATTTGATTTCGTAAGTCCCGTTGGCACTTGTCTGGAATTCCTGCAACAACGCATTATCTTTCACCTGCTTGTCGAGAACTCGGACCCGGGCCCCAGCAATGGAGTTTCCGTTGAGTTGGGTACTTGTCCCTTAAGAATGAAGGGATTAGTGAGACGGTCGAAAAAGGGTTGATTCACTAACCCAGACACCTTCATTCCTAAACGCTTCTGAATCTCCTCAACTGCATTTTTAGTTTCTTGCCCAAAATGTCTTGGTGTGCCATTGACTGAAAAACCAACCGCAATGAGTGCTTCATGCAGGGCTTTCACATCATTGCCTTGCATGCCGATTTTTAGGTTGCGTTTAAGTTTTATAACCATTTAGTTTTCTCCTCATGATTCGTTCACCAGAACTATTTACATTCGGAGTGTATTTTTACTTAGACATTAGTTAACACCCAAAGGGCCTGACGTTTCGGGATTCCGAAGTGGTGCAGGGTGTGTCCAGGATCAATTGTGGCTACCAATATCTCAGCGGCAAACAGGAAGTGCGGCGACTCGGCCAGATCTTCAATGGTCTTGATGCCGAGGGCTTTGGTCAGCGTCGCCGCGGCCACCTTGGTGATTCCAGGTAAAGTTGTCACAGGGGCAAAGATGGATGAATTTTGAATAGGCATTATATCCCTCCGGTAGGACGGCGCTCATGATTCTTTATCCCTAACGATGCCGCCTTTTTTCCCGAATTATTATTCGCCCCATCACTGGTCGATGGGAACACTCACCAATGAACGGATCTAGGGAGTGCCGTCTTCCATGTATGGCATATTCTCTTCTTGTTATTTCGTCTTAGGACTTTCTCGCTTCTCTATCCGGGCCGGCAAAATCTTGGACAGTCCTTTCATACAGGGACCAGGCTTTATAATTTCCTAGAAGGGGATCTCTGGTGTGGGTACACTCACCCCTCCACCGTATACGTCGTAGGTCACATCGGTCGTTTGCGAGATCCTCACTTGCATCCTTGCACGGCCCACAGATCCCAATCCGACACCCAATCTTTTGAAGTCGCTTCCGTTCAGGGTCTGTTTCTGACGATCAAATCCGAACCACCCGACTCCATACCGAACCTTAATCTGCCCACCGGCGGGCAGGCGAAAAAACGCGGTGCCACGGGCATTCCAAAAGGATTCAACGGTCCGCCAGCCGCCGCTGACAATTCGTTTCGTCCTAATCATGAGTCTCCCCTCGTTGAGTATGCTGAACTAGGACGACCATTCTTGGCTGGAACAAACTCAGCGACAAACCCGAAGAACGGCGACTCGGCAAGATCCATGATGGCCTTGATGCCGAGGGTTTTGGTCAGCGTAGCCGTTGCCACCGTGGTGATGGCAGGTAGAGTTGTCACAGGGGAACAGATTGATAATTGTTGAGTAGCCATAATAACCCTCCGGTGGGGCGGCGTTAGTCAATGTGTGGGCGCTTACCATTCCGCCTTTGTTGTCTATTTCTAATTGGTGAGCACCATTACTTTCTTTTTGCGAATACCAATAAGGGCGCCATTAATGTAACTGCTGTTGGGTTGAATCACCACGAGGATGTATAATAGATTTATTAGCGACGCCGTCAAAAAAACGGGTAATTCATAACCTAAGATACATCGCCAAACGCCTTTGAATTCGCTCACCAGCTCATCAGTTGCCTTGCCTAACATGCTCTAGCGTGTATTTGACAGGAAATACCTATACCTTTACATCCCACCCCATTTATAATTACTCTCGTTTACTGCCATACATTGAGAATTTTATTGCCGAGGCCTAATAACAGTTGTTTGCCGATATCGTAAGGTTCGGCGCTTCCCGTCTCGAAGAATACACTAAATTCAAATTCATCAGTTTTTGTTGGCGAATCGACATACTCCTTATGTGTATAATATTCAGTTACTTTCCGTGTGTCCGGAGGGATTCGACCTGCTGAATGCATAAACCCGCCGGTAACGGACCCCTCTGGGCCGCCCCCCCATTCGAATCCCACGTCAGCACCAGCGGATGGTATGAGATATTTGATTCCGAAAATTGAAACATTCTGAACGGAAAGATTGGCTATAAGTAGATCTAATCCAATTTCTTGGATACTGACAAATCTATTAGAAAAATCACTGAGATAATGCGCTGAGCTTGTGGTAAAATCGCCCCCCAATGAAACTACGGAAATTGTTGCCCCTCCACTCACCATGTCTAGAATTTTTTTCACTTCTTCAGGCATTTTTAGGCCTTTCAGAGACGGGCCCTTACCAGCGGTAACTCCGAGGGAATGAAGAAGAAAATCCGCATGTTCTCCAGTTTTCTTGTTTGTTATGGTAATGATGTTAAGTTGCGTTTTAGCACCGAATACTTTATTACTAAATTCAAAGTTAGTTGTCATAGCTATATCAAACCTAAAGGAATTCGATGCAGTATCCTCTTCTACATTTCGGCTACGGCTGCTGGGAACATGCCCCACAACAAACCGATTAATACCTACCTTTACATCCACTCTTCGCATTGATTGATCATTAGCATTGGGATCGCCTCCAGCTACCTTAGATGTCTCTTGCTCACCATGTGCCTCTGTTGTTACACGATGAGCCGTATTTTCATCCGAACTATCCACACCGAAGGATAGATTCGCAAATGAAGATAGAAGGAGTTCTAATGAACGGTTAACTCGATCACTCGAGAGTTTGCGATTACTGGCCGCAGAACCTAAGGGACTAGCGTGTCCAGACAGGGTAATATCTATTTGGTATACTTCAATGAGGAAATCTTCTGACTTTCCTCCAGTAGGATCTATACGACCGGTTGGGATATTTCTAGAGTAGCGAAATAGATTTGCTCCCTCTGCTAATCCAACCGGATCTGCACCAGTCCACCGCCCCAGCCACGGCGCGTAATACCGTGCTCCATGGTACGCCAACCCACTTTCCTCATCACGTTCCATGCCCGTGAACCGATATCGCTTGGGCGTCCGAATCTGACTTCGTACCGCCTGATAAGACGTGCTGCCGTATGGATAGTATTCTTCATAGGAGATGATTTGTGCCTGGTCGTCGAGTTCCAGGCTGGCGGAGCCCAGGTGGTTGCCGAACTGATAGCGGATGAGTTGCTGTGGCACACCCGGCTCGTTGCCCTTGGTGCGTGTCTCCACCAAAGCAATGCGTTCCTTGTCGTCCATGATGTGTAGCGTCTCGCGCACCAGCGTCACCGAATTTCCATCGTTCGCATATTCCCTGAATATCTCAAAGCCGCCGAGGTAAAGCCGCTCTTTTATGCGTGTAGGGACTTGCCCGGCGGGGGCTTGACGCTCGGTGACCTTGCGCACACGCTGTCCACCACCGTCATACACGTAAAAGGTCGTCTCCGGCGTACCGTTGTTGTCCACCTGTTTGGATGTCACCTGAAGCTGATCGCGGTAATCCCACTGCATCAGGGACAAATGCGGCATGCCCGTCATGTTGCCATGCTCATCATGGAAATAGGGTTCAATGGTGTTTCCAACTTCGGTTCGTGTCAACCGGTTATTCTGCTTGATGACGGGTTCAAGCAGACTGGACTCCTGATATTTGTATTCTCGCCGCCAATTGCCGTTCGCAGCCTGATGGATGAGGCGCAGAAAATTCCCCACCTCATCATATTCATAGTCTTCCGTGTAGAGCCGCATGGCTTGTCCGTCGCCAGGATGCGGCAAGTTGGTCCGAAAACCCTCATCCCACGTCGTCTGAGGCGCAGAGACTTGTCCAATATGTTCTCGACCTGTGGAGTGGATTAACTGGTAGATGGCATCATAGGTATACGTTGCATGTGGCTCCACCACGGCATTATTGAAATAGATCGTCTGCTGGGCAACATCGCGAATGGCCGTGATATTGCCGACCGGATCATAGGTATAGGAGAGGTCTTGGAACTTCTGTTGACCACGAAAGGTCTGTAGCTTCTTTAATCTGAATGTCTCTCGCTCATACTCATACGTTGTGCGCACCTCATTGCCATATTCAATCGCCTTGCGTTGTCCTTTGGCGTCGTAGTCGATGTTTTCTACAAAGGTGGTAGCACTGGAACCTCCCTGCAGATCGACCTCTAGACGTTCCAACAAATTGGCTTCGTTGTAAGTCGGTCGAACTATACTTGTATCAGGTGTGGTGAGGGTAAGAGGGCGATTCAACGCATCGTAGGTCGTGCTGGTGGGAAAGGTCTCCTGCTCAAGTGCGGGGGCGTTCGTCCAATCCGGCGTGGTTTTGTAATCTTCTGCCAATTGCCTAATGCTGCGAAACAGATTGCCTTTGAAGTCGTATTCTTCTGCGGTCACAATGCCGGCGCCATCCAATTGCTGGAACACCTGACCGCGATGATTGTTGGTCTCGCTCTGAGTGGGCCCCAATGTCTCACCATAGATGATGCGCTCCACCAACAATTCCGTCCCAATCTCTTCTTGCATGAATTGTTCAGTTGGGCGTTGCAGCCGGTCATATTGCATGCGAATGCGATGATTGCGGGAATCGAATTGATAAATGGGATTTCCTGCGATATTGGCCAGGCCCCAGCGCCTTCCGGCTTCCATGCTGTCCTGCCGGATCTGGTTGCCCAGCATGTCATAGTGATAGTGCATCACGGTTCGGTTTTTGGCATCGATGACGGCCCGTTGGTTGCCTTCAATATCTAGTTCCACCCGCGATAAGAATTTCCCACTTGCAGCGTTGTCCGCAATGGTGAGGAACGGCCGTCCCAGCGAGTCCACGTACACCTCAGACGGGGTGTGGGCATGGTCGGCTGCTTTTTGAGCTGCGGATTGCTCTTCTCCTCCTCGCGCCCCGCCCACGCGTTGTGTATGCCAGGTGGGGAGATATTCGGCAGGCGGCAGGCGTGCAAAGAAGTTGCCTAGGTGCGGATCGGTGGCCGGATCGGCTATGAGCACCGTGTCGTTGACATCCCACGTTTGTTGGTGCCAGTGATCAAATACCACTTTCTCAAACGTCTGATTGGGATGGAGCGTGGCCACCACACGTTCGGCGGAGTCATAGAACAGCACCGGGCTGACGCCGATGCGGACATCAAACTCGAAACGATGCGTGTCCGTGAAAAACGGCTCATATTGGCGAACGGGCTTCCCTTTATTATTTAACACCGTCCACCCACTCCCCACCCAGCGAGGATCGTGTGGGTTCTGGGTCATATCCGGTTCGCCATTGACGATGAGAATGCGTCCAGTGAGCGGATCACGCTTGGGCACGGGACCCGGCTCGGCTTGGATCTTCGTCTGAATTGCTCGACCAAAGCCGTCTGAATAGGAGAAGCTATGCTGAATTTTAGTTTGTTGATTCCTTTCCAAGTCCGCGTCATGGGTTTCCCGGGCCATGGCATAGACCGTTGCTGGCTGCGGATCGGTGTGGTCTTTGGTGCGGTGATAGGCAAACAGGTCGTACACCAGTCGTGTGGTGGCGCGTTTGAGAATGCCGTGCGGATTGTTCCGTGGGTTTTCGATATGCGCACGGATTTGTGCCTCAGTGAGGTCCGGTACGAATCCCTCTAAGGAATCCCCCAGGCTCTCCTCCGGTTTCCCCATGACGGCGGTGCCCACGACCATACCCAACGCATCGAATGCGACAATTGCGCGGTTCCGATTGGGGTCCATCATGAGTTTGGGTTGTAGGACACGATAATCGTGGCCGGGCTTGTCAGGGTCGTGATCGCCGGTGGAAAGTCGCTCGCCCACGGTGACGCGATTGTCCAGAGCATCGCGGGTTTCCAGCATCAGCAGGTCGTAGGCATCGTAGGTGACGAAGGATTCGGTGCGGATTTGGTCGGTATGGAAGGGGTCACGAAACCGGTTTGGAAGGAAGAAGTGTGCTTGAGCATGTGCGAGTTCTTCAGTTGGCGTGTCCTCAGTTCCTGGTGAGAAGAACACCCGTCCCGAAGATATCCACCAATTGGTGTCACCTTCGCTGTGAACGTAACGCCCGTCGATTTCCAACATGTCGTCGGTGACGCGACTCTCATAGACGGAAGTCACTAATCCAGGTGTGAAGACCAGTTGGTAACTTTCAAATGGGAGCGCCAGCGATTTAAGTTGTCCCAGTAAAAGAGGGCCGGTCAGATCGTTTTGACGATAGACCGTACGTACCTGTTCGATGAGGCGTCTTTCTCGCTGACCGACATTAGATTGCTCGTGATAGGGAATCTCCTGGTCGAATTGATGGACCTGCTTGAATCCATCGGAATCGGTGGGATCTGGTCGCACGAAATCGGAAAATTGAAACCGGCCATCCGGGCCGGTTGGGGTATATCCGGTCAACTCATAGGTCCGTGACTCGCACGGCAGCGGAGTGCGGTAATTTTCGACCTCTTCCACCGCATTGGTGACATCATTTTCGGTGTAGGTGATGAAGATTTGGCCTTGTTTGGCTTGGTCTCGAGGTTCGAGATTCGGATCAGGTTGGCGGCGGCCGTAGCCCACTGCGGCTTCCTTCCGCACATTCCCGAAGGCATCCACCTCAAGGGTCAACGCGTGCGCGGTGCGTGGATCTGCGGGGTTGCGTTCGTATTGATAGGTAATGGCTTCGCGGGGATGGGCGAAGAAGACGGCATGGCAGTTCCCGGCCTTTCCTTGCACATGCCTGATGGCGAAGTTCTGTTCCGTGACGGTGTAGGGGTGTGATTCTTTGTCCGTCCCATCCAGTGCATACACCTCCTGTCGCAGTATGGACCCTTTGAGGGCGCGGCAGGCTTCCCGCTCTTCTTCGGCGGTTAATCCAAATGGCAAGACCGTATCCGGGAGCAGCCGTTGTCTGGCTTGGGCATCGGTCAACCCCGGTTCTCGGTAATACTCGCCGGGATCATTGTCCTCTATCAAACCAGCAAAAAAGTCCGATATGTGGCGGCGATCGAGATAGGCTCCAGTGTGAAACCAGGTCCGTGTGCGTATCGGCGGGACATGGGAGGATGCCTCGATATTGGTTCCGACCGGGACTGCTTGCCCTGCGTTGAGTGCGGCAAACTCTTCGGTGTCTGTTTGTTCGACCATTCCGAACCCGCGGAACTCGCGTTCGACTCCATCAAAAAACCCATGATGATAGGTGTGCCGAGTGACGAAGAGATTGCCGCTGATCCGGTCGAAGGATTCGATTTTCTCCACCACATGAACGGGAAACGGGAGTTTGGTGATCCAGGGTTTCCCGGCGAGCTGGTCGGCCAGATAAAATTTGGTAGATGGCGCGTAGTGGACACGGGTCTCGGTGCCTAGATTGTTGATGGTCTTGATCATCAGGTGGGGCTTATGTCCCCCCATGAGATCGATGTAGCGCAGGGGCCGCTGTGCATCACCGGGTAGAGGGGATGACCAGACTAGGCAGGCGGTGCCGTTGCCCAAGATATCCGCTGTGGTGACGGAGGAGAGGTTATCCACCTTGGGAAACTGGGTGAGACCGCGCGGTCCGCTCCACCGGTTCCCGGATTGGTTGAAGAAGAGTTGGATGTCTTGTCGGCCCACATAAATGATGTCGATCGTGCCGGACCCGTTGATGTCAGCCAGACGGAGACGCTGGTGATTGAATTGGTCGGGGTGATCGAAGCGCGGAGCGTTGTCCATGGTGACTTTTGGTCCAAATCGGCCGTACCCCTGGTTGGGCCAGTAGCAGATTTCTCCGTTGCGGATGCGCACCAGATCGGTGAGGCCGTCGCCGCACATGTCGGCAAGGTAGATGGATTGGGTGCTGTCATCCAGCACGAGGCACGGGCCTTGTTCTTCATCCAACGGCTGACGCACTCGTTGAGCCGGGCCGAAGCCTTCTTCCGCCAGCGAGTGGTGCCAGGTAAAGACTTGGTCTTCGGTCATGAAGACATCGGCATGGCCGTCGCCATTTAAATCGATGAAGCGCAGATTGGGTTCTTCCCAGGCAATATTGGGAAGGGAGCGGAAGGTCCGGAAGGTTTCCCATTCCTTCTCTTGGGTGCGCTCATAAAATCCGGTTGTGGGGCCAGCCAAGGCCACGAGATCTAATTGGCCATTTCCGGCCAGGTCCATGAGTTGTTGGCGCCCACTGCCGAGTGCCGCAAGCGATGGTTTGGCCGCGACGGTCTCCATTGGACCGAATGTTCCCCCGCCCCTATTCCGCTTGTAGAACCAGGCGCCGGCCTGGTCGGTCAAGATGCCATTCAGGCCCTCCCCATCCAGATCTATCCACTGATAATTGGCACCATCCAACCCGACAGGCAGGTTTTCCACACTGCTGCCCTCCAGTTTACGGATGGTTTCTTGTATCGTGGCTTTTGTGTACTCGAACTCTAGCGGCGGCAGAGATTTTTTGAGGTAGGTGACATAGCTGACGCCATTTCGATCCACCAACGGCTGGGTCTCATCCCGGACGAATCCCGACTGGGTGACTCCACGGATGAACGAGGCGAACCGGGTGCTGCCTGGGTGGGCTAGTTCCATTTCGATTGTCTGAGTCTGGGTATAGTCGAGGTCGTCGAAATCAAACTCGGTGGATCGCACCAGGCAAGGTTCTGGACCCAACTCTTCAAAGTTGTGGAACATCAGGACACGGCGGCACCGGCGATACGTGCGCACTTCGAACCCGGCACGGTGCGTCGAAAAGGGATCAGGACGAACGGGCCATGGGGCCCCCGTTGATGCTGTCGCCAGGGAAAACCGTTGTTGCGCGGCTGGGGGTATGGCGGGATCTAAGGAAAGCTCCTCGTAATGGGCTTCGTCATAGTCGAATACGACCTCGAACAACCATTCGGCTTGTGTCAAATCTGGCTGTTTCAGCCGCGAAACACGATTGCCGTACTTGATGCGTTTCACATACCGATTGGCCGTGCGTACTCGATTGCGTTCGTTCACCTGTGACCGGTCGATGTTCTTGTCGTCCTCCTCGGCGTACTCATAGAGGAGAGCATTGCCCTTATCGTCGTAGCTTTCGCACAGTAGCCAAGAGAAGACCCGCAATGGATCGGCCGGGTCATGGATGCGGCTTTCGGCCGTCTTGCCATATATGGTGGTGATGTTGTTCGGTGTAATCGAGCGCCAATGAATGTCGCCGGTTGCTTGATTGGTCCAACGTTCAATCCGCGCGAACAGTCCCTCAATGCGAGGACGGTACCGGTAGATGATGAACCCTGGTACGCTGCTGTCATCTTTATGTCTAAGGCCATTTGCTTCGAGAACGGGAACCAGGTCCTCCGCGCCAGAAAGAATAAATTCATCCGATTCTTCGGCATCTCGATATTGAGGCAGACCCTTGTCGGTCTTACGAGTAATGGACGGAATCGAGAGATTCCAGCCGAACCCGAATGGTCCGTTGCCTGCGCCGGAGTCATAGGAAAGAGAGAGCTGCGGACCAAAGCCCGAGCGTCCGGGACTCGTGGCAATGGGTACGCTCATCGAACCGGTGCCCGTGACGGGATTGGCGGCGAATTTCTCGCCGATGCCCCTAATCGCTCCCCCACCCTTTGGAAGAGAAAGGGACGGAGCAGAAATTTGAGATGACTTGGCTGGGTCCGAAGCCGATGCGTTGGAGGTGGAAGACGAGTCCCCGAAACTTCTGGTGGGGTTCGCTCTATTTGACGGACTACCTGTTGTTGAGTCGTCCCGCCCAATCACGTTGGTCCCTCCCTAGACTTGAAATCAAGGGGAGAAGGATTGGGGGATTCTTTCTGAGGACCGAGGGAAAATGAAAATCACGGATAAAAACAACCTATTCGGAGAATACCCTGGTTCCCGCTCCCAGTGCGATGGGTGCTGTGTATGTCAGCTGTTAGAGGACTTCAGAATTATTGATCACCATTTTCCTTTTGGTTCAAGAAATGTTCGTTATTGAATTAATGGGTGTGAACGAGGAACCGATTTAATTTGTGAAGTAAGTTACAAAATAACGAGCAAAATAGATACCCTTTTTACATCAAACGCATTTAATGGCTATTAAACAGGGTATTTCGGAAGCGATCGTTAGGTTTTGGACAATCAGGTGTCTCCGTAAGGAACAGAAAGTATCTCTTTCGATACACATATGTATCCATTCAGATAACTTCCATCATTAATTTTTAAAACTGATCCAGGACGAAGCTGAGGAAGAGACCTGCGGGGTCTAGGGTTTTAATCGTGGTTTGTCGTATTTCAGGTGCAAAATTGATCCTTTTTGCAGCCATTTTCTAATCTCAAAGAAATCAATTAATTGTATGTTGCAAAATTCTGTTGCAAATAAAAGTGATCTTCCCCCGGGATATCGGACACCGAGTTAAGAATCCTATAATGATTCGAAATGAGGTGGATGATGAAACAATCACGCAGGCATCACAGTCCAGAATGTAAGCGAGAAGCCGTCGCCTTAGTGATGGAACAGGGCTACAGTTGTGTGGCGGCTGGGCGGAGTTGAGGGGGTGAGTAGCACGTTGATCGGGCGTTGGAAGCGGGAACTGAACGTTCATGAGGCGGAAGCTTTTCCCGGCAACGGGCACCGCACGGCCGAGCAGCAGCGGATCCATGTGCTCGAATCGGAGAATCGTCAGTTGAGGATGGAGCGAGACATCTTAAAAAAAGCCACGGCCTTCTTGGCCAAGGATCACTCATGAGGTATCGATTCATCGATGAGCACAAGAAGGCCTGGCCAGTCACCCGCATGTGTGGCGTGTTGGGCGTTTCCCGAAGTGGCGATGATCACTGGGCCATGCGTGAGCTGAGCCACAGCAAGCTTGCCAATGTCGTGTTGGATAGGCAGATACGCGAGATGTTTGCTGCGCACCGGCAACGGTATGGCACACCCCGCATCACCGAGGCCTTACACGATGAGGGCATCACGTGTAGTAAGAACCGCGTGGCCCGACGCATGGGTGTCATGGGATTGAAAGCGATTCAGGCAAAGAAATTCGAGGTGCCCACCGATTCCGCTCACGCCAAACCGGTCGCGCCGGATCGGCTCGAGCAGGACTTTCACGCGACGGCGCCCAATCGGAAATGGACCAGCGATATCACCGATGTTTGGACGGATGAGGGGTGGTTGTATCTCGCCGTGGTGATGGACCTCTACTCACGAGCCATTGTCGGGTGGTCGATGCACCGTCGGATGACACAACAATTGGTGTGTGATGCGCTCATCATGGCCTTTGTCCGCCGTGGGTTTCCCACGGACACGATCATCCATTCCGATCGCGGCAGTCAATATTGTTCACAACGCTATCAGCAATTGATCGCAGCCCACGGTCTGTCTGGGAGCATGGGGCGCAAAGCTACCTGCGACGATAACGCCGTGACGGAGAGCTTCTTTCATACTCTGAAAGTTGAACTTGTGCACCGAGAGCGGTACGTGACGCGGCGCATGGCTCGGTCCAGTATCTTTCAATACATTGAAACGTATGATAATCGGCAGAGAAAACACTCTGCTCTCGGACAGCAGATCCCGATGGTATTTGAGAAGACAGCTTAACCCTGTGTCCGATGTAGTGGGGGAGGATCACATTTAACTAACTAGTGGATTGTAACGCATAAAATGGTAGTATCATTGCACCTGGGGAGGTGCAACGATGAAACTGACCAAGAGCGAACGGATGGAATTGCAGCGGCAAAGTAGCGCGAGGAACGTTCGGGCGGATGTGGCACGGCATGCCCGCTTGATCCTGTTGGTGGCCGAGGACTTCACCTGGGCCGAGATTCGAACCTAGTTGGATTGCAGCGACAGCTATATCAGTCGCTGGAGCCAGCGGTTCAAGGCCGGTTGGCCGGACTGTTCGCCCGGTAAGATTGCGTTAAATGCCTAATAAAACTAACTCCTTGGAGTCCTTTCATCGTTTCCATTCCTACTGTGCTAGATTCCCTTCAGAGTTGGTTGAAACCAACATTACCCAATACACAAAAATTGGAGACAGCGTTTTTGACCCGTTTTGTGGAAGTGGGACGACCTTAGTTGCGTGTTTAGCCCATAAACGAAAGGTTATCGGGGCAGACGTTGACATCCTTGCGGGAATGCTTTCTGAATTGAAGTGCTTTCCACTTCCTGCACAACGATATGTAAAATGGCGGGCAGCCTTTGCTAAGCGTCTAAAAAAGACCATTGAGGAAATCAAACAAACTTGGATCCCCAACACGCGATTTCAACCAGGTACTACTTGGACTGTTAATTTTGGAAAACTTAATATTCCAGCATTTCCTGAACTTAACTACTGGTTTCCTCCGCAATTAACAGCAGCTTTAGCCTGCATTTCTGAAGGGGCCCATCGTTGTCGATTACCACACTACGAACGGGTAGCTCTCATCAGTCTATCTGCTTCAATAATCTCAAAGTGGCCCAACACATTGAGCTACGCAAAGGACATTGATCATACCCGGCCGCATCGAGCAATCCAGCGATTTTCACTAAACCGTGTGTTGGAAGTTTATTTGAATCGTCTTGACCGTACCCTTAAATGTCTAGGAAAGCTACACGAGACCTACCAAAATGTAGGAATAATCAATACTGTCAAAGATTCCGCCCGGGTAATTTACCCACATGATGCGCGACAACCCCTGCATTTGGTAGAAGACGAAAGCCAAGCCCTAATGATGACTTCCCCGCCATACTTTAACGCTGTGGATTACCCGCGGGCTCATAGAATGTCTGTTTGCTGGATGAATGGTTATGCTCCTGCCAAACTAGCTAGCCGTAGTAATTATATTGGTCTCCACTGTGCTTCGACCTTTGATCCAGAAGAGTGGCTCAAGTTTCGGCCAGAGGTTCGTCGACTCATCCCATCAAAAATTCTTGATGATTCCTCGCTAAAAAAGCGGTTGGGTGCTTTCTTCTCTGACCTCGAGAAAGTCCTTGGTCAGGCGTGGCGAGTTTTGCGTCCAGGAGGACACGCAGTATTCGTGATTGCCAATAATGTAGTTAAGAACGAGCGTCTTGAATCACATCGGGTTTTACTAAATCTAGCTAGAACCATCGGCTTTGAAAAGAAAGAGGTTAACAACCGTGAGATTGCGAGGCTGCGTAGACGTTTCCCAACTGGCCAGTTTGGCTTTGATGGCCCTATGACCCATGAATATGTTCTGGTATTTCGCAAGAGGAAGGGGCCTTAGCCCATCTCTCGATGTGACAGCCCAATGCCTCAAGTTTGTGACCCTTCCCAACTCCTCGAACTGCACAAACGATTACTCCTAGGGGATCGAACTGCATCTGAAGAAGTAGCAAGTCAGTTGCTTGCCCCTCTCACTCTCCAGGTTAGTCGGAAGTTTCCTTTCACTGATGAACAGATCATATTTGATGGAGTAACTGACGCCATACTTGACTATTGTGAAAAACCACAAAAATTCGATGCCACACGCGGTATCCCAATAGATGGCTTCCTTCACATGGCGGCCCGTAAGAATGTTTCGAACTTACTACGGGGAGAAAATCGGCGGAAAGCCCGTGAAGGCAGGTATGGGCAAGCCAGCCTAGAAACCTCCGTCGAACTTTCCGGGTCTGCGGGGAATCTTTTGAAGAGAGATAAGAAGATTCGAGTTCGCCCATCGCTAGGGGAGGCAATGGCAATTTTGAAGAACAAGAAAGATCAGCAAATCCATAAATTGCGTTTGCAGGGGGAGCGAAGCACCCGGGTATTCGCGCAGATACTCGGGATCGACCATCTTCCAACTGAAGTTCAACGTCGACAAGTCAAACAGGCAAAAGACAGAATCGACAAACTGCTTGAGCGTAGGCAGAGATCACAATTATGAAGCCTTCCAAAATGACCAAGATGTTAGTATTTGCTGCTGAACGAGCAAAGACACGTCCAAATTATCTCGCATGGGTTTTGGAACAATACAAGGAAACGGAGAATCTTTCCGATGACGATCTAGCAAAATTCTTACAGATCAAAATATCCCAAATGCCTCGCCTAAAATTATGTTTAAAACCACGGACGGCGCACTTTGCTGCGGATGTTGAACAAATCTCATCAAAGCATGGGTTGGATTCCCATGCTCTAGCGAAAGTTATTCGATTAGTCGATTCTGTTTCAGCCATGGTAACAGCAAAAACTGATTCAAGATACTCCGGAGTTCTTATGGCAGCGCGTGCTCGGAAAACTCAACGAAAGCAACAAGAGAAGGAAGATTCCCGTGGTAAACGGTCCAAGTCCTGAGACATTGGCTAAGGAGTTTTGGTCAGGCTCCGGTCTCCAGGAAACCTACCCAAGGAATATCGAGCAAGCCATTGCGATGACCTTGCCACTTGTAGTTGTAAAGATGCCTTCCGTTTCTACTGGAGCAGTCAAGAGGTGGCTAAAGAATCGGCATGCCGTTCTACCCCTGCCAGATGACCCAAGGGATCTCATGGGGTGCCTTGTGGCCTATCGTGGTTATGGGATTGTGTTTGTTTGTGGAGCAGACGACCCAGAAGACCAACGCCTCACGGTGGCCCATGAACTTGGCCACTTCCTGGTTGATTACAGATTTCCCAGGCTGCAGGTGATACAGGAACTCGGAGAAAGAATGGTGGAGGTTTTGGATGGTTTTCGACAGGCGACCCCAGCGGAGCGGGCCAATGCAGTCCTGTCACATGTTCGTTTGGGAGCCCATGTGCATCTTCTCCCAAGACGTGGCAGAGATGAGAATTCAGATAGATGCGTAGGGTACGCTGAAGATCGTGCCCATCAACTCGGTCTCGAATTGGTTGCCCCACGTCAACGTATCATCCTGTTGATGCAACAATTCAAAGCTCAAGGAAGCATTAGTACAGAGGTTATTTCCTCCAAGTTGGGTATGTACTTTGGCCTTCCGGAAAATTCCTTTTCGAATCTAGTGAAACAGAGAAGTAAGCTCCACCCCATATCCTTCTTAGAGGAGGCAAGGACGGCTATAAGGAACCGAATGTGACCCAGTCACGAATTGACTGAGGTAAGGACCGCCGCTATGCAAAAGTCATATCATGATGCTCAGTCGGGAGAAAATGACCATGGATCCGCGTGATAATAACCCTACCCGAACTCTTCCCGGTCTGTTGGATCCTCCTGAGGTAATTGAAGGTGATGACTTCTTGGCTGGTTACGGCGAATCTCTTGAGGACACCCTTAATTTAGATTCCTGGACACGAGGTGAAGACCTGATTGAGCTTTTCGAACGGCTTGACCAGGAGGTAAACCAGGCTCTAGAGCAGGAGGATGCGATAAGCAAGCAGGTCCGAGAAGTAGTGTTTAACCAAATTACTGGTAGGCCTAATGCTCCCAAAGGAGCCGGTGTTTTTCAAGCCTCAATTGGCGATCTGAAGTCCACTCAGACGAACATCCTTTTTAACGGGGCCATAGAGGCATGCGATGGTACCTGTGTGGTTCATGAAACACTGCCACTTTCTATTGCACAGATCGGTGTCTGCCTGGTTTCCTATGCCGGTGAGCAGGGAGCGTGGGTTCAGCGCCTGTTTAGGAGGGATCTGCGCGTTCGTGGAAAGGATCCCTTGCATGAGGCGTTGTCCATCCTTGAAAGGCGTGATGAGCGGTCTGGCGTCCGTCAACCTGATAAGCGGGAGGGATTAACGGAGCTGGGCCGCCGCGGAATTATGGCCTACGCTGAACGTGCAGTCCTATTGAAAAAGTCCATGGCGCCATGGCGCATGGGTCATGGCAACCCAGCGCCATACGAATTACTAACTGGCTCTGGCAGTATGGAACTGCTAATCGCGAGCCTGGACCTTCTCAATGAGTTAATTGTGCAACATCGGCGTTTTGTATACATCCCAAGTGCACCAGGAGAGAGGGTCCTGTTAACAATCGGGAACGCTCTTCGCCCCCTTGAATTTGCGGTGGTTGAGTCATCAGAGCGCCGGATTCAACCAATCATTGAGCAGGGCCACCTTCGTGGTAACTATCGGAAGAGGGCGGAAGAATTTTACAAGGATACCGCTTCTAAGATCCTTACTGGAGTATTCAGGGCTAGTGCAGACGTACCTCCACAGATATTTTATGCGCACGCGGATTTTGTTCAAGAAGCGGCATTGATCGCAATGGCTGACAGCGTGCTCCAGTCGCATCGTGGTTTTCCAATGCTGATCGACCTCGCCGATACGGTTTGCCACAGTACCTTTGGAGCTGAAGCCTTCCTTTCTACCGTCCAGTCAGCTTATTCGAAACGTGGAAGCGCATTAAGATATTTTGGTGAACGCGAAACCCGGCGAAGATGAAAGTGTCGAACATTTCAATCAGCGGGGAATAACTGCTGATAAGGAGGAGAACGATGTCTAAACCAGGCGTTAAGTCCCAAGAAAATGTTTCCGTCGACATCCCGGCATCAGAGTTCCAGGCCAGTCCTGTTTCAAAAAATGCTCTTCGTTCCTTGACCGCAGTAGCAGAGGAGGTTGGAGGAGCATTCAAACCGCTCCCGGGAACTGAAGGAGCAGTCGCATTTACACACTTTGATACGCTGTCGAGTGAGGACAACTCAGTCACGGTTCTTCTCACGAAAGAAAATATGGATAAACTTCCATCTCAGTCCTTGGTTCGAATAAACAGCCTCGAAGAAGATGGGAGTGTAGAGCGTACCTATCTCGGTACGATAGTGGGAGGGCCTTTTGCAGAACCCGATGGTCTTCGCGCAGATTCTCCTATCATTGTGACGACCACTGTTCAAGGCAAAATCTTTTTGCCACGATATCACGGCCGAGCCTACATACAGATTTTAGGAGAAGAGGCAGATGGTCAAATTATTCCTCCTCGTTACCGCCCTCGGCCGAACAGCCCTGTATTTATACTCGATACCGATGAGTCGACCCGGATTCTAAAAGTTGGTGGCAATGTACGAATTGGGTTGGTCGTTGGACAAGAACAAATAGCAGTAGCACTGCAGACCGACAATAAAGCAGTCTTGCCTCGGCACACCGCGGTTATAGGAACTACCGGTAGTGGAAAGTCGACAACGGTGTCAGGTCTGGTTCATCAGTTCCAGAAAGCAGGTGTTGCCACCATACTCATTGACGTAGAGTCAGAATACACGGAGATCGATCTCTCTTCCGATGATCCAAAAATGTTAACTGCTTTGAAACGCCGCGGATTAAGCCCCGCTGGAATAAAAGGCCTGACTATCTATCACTTGGTGGGAAAAGAAACAGGGAGAGATGCACCTGGTGGAACCATCAAGCCATTCTCTTTGAAGTTCTGCGACCTCTCTCCCTATGCAATCATGGAGATCCTCGAACTTTCCGAACCACAACAGGATCGGTTTTACAAAGCCTATGATGTAACACGCATGGTTATGCGTGACTTAAAACTCTATCCTAGCTCGAAATTGGAAGAAGATGCACTTTTGGATCTGGACGAACTGGAAACAGGATATCCCAAGCTAACACTTTCGTATCTTCTAGATATCTGCGGGATGTTCCGTCATGCGGTTTCCAAGGACGAGGGTGAGCAAGTTCCATTCAGCGAAATTTTTCGAAAGAATCTGAGCCGAGTCCAGTCGCGTCTACAGCAGGTCAAAACAAGCCACGAATTGAGTTGGCTGGCTCTTATCGGACGACTCGGCAGAATCAATCGTTTGAGGGTATTTGATAACCTCCAGGCGCCTGCTATCAACTACACCGATCTAATCAAGCCGGGCAAGGTTTCCGTTATTGATCTGTCAGATATCGATCAACCTCAGGTGAAAAATCTCGTTATCGCAGATATCCTGCGTGGCGTTCAGAGGGTCCAAGAGGAAAGTGTCAGCGATTTTAAGGCTGCTGGCAAGAAGCCTACCCCCGTTGTGATCATTGTCGAAGAGGCACATGAATTCCTATCTGCGCAGCGGATCAAGCAAATGCCTGTTCTATTCGAGCAGGTTGCAAAAATTGCAAAACGTGGCCGAAAGCGGTGGCTTGGGTTGATGTTCGTTACGCAACTTCCTCAGCATTTACCAGACGAGGTCCTTGGGTTAGTCAATAATTTCGTGCTTCACAAGATTTCAGACTCTGGTATTGTGGATCGATTGCGAAAGTCAATTAGCGGAATCGACAAATCACAGTGGGGAATGGTGCCTGGGTTGGCGTCTGGTCAGGCTCTTGTGTCTTTCACAAGCATGACCCGCCCCCTTCTTGTCTCCATTGATCCAACGCCATGTCGCCTGCGCCTCGTAGAGTGAGGGTTTAAATGGCAGGACGAATTGAGGTCTACCTCGATGTCGAAACAAATTGGCGGCGAGAGTTGACAGTGATTGGGTTCAGGTCTTCAGCCACTGGCTTGGTCCAACTCATTGGCACCGAAATTACGGCCAGACGTCTCCGCAAGGAACTTCCTCGTGGGGGATGGCTCTTCACATACAACGGTCACTGTTTCGACCTTAGCTGTATAGATAATCAGCTTGGTTGGAATCTTAGGGACCAATTTGAATCCTTGGATCTTCGATGGATCTGCCGACGCGCAGGCCTTTTGGGCGGACAAAAGCGGATTGAGCAGCGAATTGGGCATGAACGTAAAAAATTTTGAGATGGATGGTTTAGATGCAATACGCCTCTGGAGTAAATATGAAAGAGGCGATCAGGAAGCTCTTGCCCTGCTACTCGGTTACAATGCTGAGGACCTCGCGGGTCTTGTAAGCATTAAGCGGCATCTTTCTTCTCGTGGCCTGCTCTCGATTCAGCAGTCCAATTAAACGTTCTTCTCGGCACATCCACACATCATAATATGGCCTAGAGGGCGTGCGGTTAGAGAGAGCCCAAGTTTTTTACCTGTCGAACTTTTCGACCTATGGGGAATAGTATGAGAGGGAGTAATTTGAACGTCATGAGGGTTATTGTCAATTTAACTGCCGTTTGGCAGACTTGGTCTCATGAAAACAAAAACACCCAGCTACCAATATCCTCGTTTTCCCTCTGAAATAATTAAGAGTTAACGTTGGGTATGTGTACCTGGGGAGGAGTATTTTGACGTGATTTACATGGGGTTTTAAGTGTACAAATATGACCTCATTTCGCTTTATACATACCGCGGATATACACCTTGATAGCCCGTTGAAGGGGTTGGCGGGATATGAAGGGCCCGCCGTTGAGCGCATCCGGACGGCGACACGTCAAGCCTTCGATAACCTCATAGGCGAGGCGATTGCCCAAGAGGTTAGTTTTGTTGTCATCGCTGGCGATCTTTATGACGGCGACTGGCGTGATTATAACACAGGTTTATTTTTCGCCCGCCAAATGGGCCGTCTCGCGGAAGCAGAAATTCCTGCCTTTGTACTCCACGGCAACCACGATGCGGAAAGCCAAATCACCCGGCGTCTCAACCTCCCCGAAAGCGTAAATGTGTTCCCCGCGCGAAAGCCTGAAACTTTTACACTCAAAGGACTTGGCGTAGCGCTTCACGGGCAAAGCTTTCGGCAACGCGATGTTGTGGACAATCTCGTTCCGGCTTACCCAGAGCCAGTTAGTGGCGTCTTCAACATCGGGGTTCTGCATACAGGGATGGGTGGTATGGGTGGGCATTTGAACTATGCGCCATGTTCGCTCGGTGAACTCGTCGCCAAGGGTTATGATTATTGGGCGCTTGGTCACGTTCACCAAGGAAACATCCTGAATCATAATCCCCATGTAGTTTTCCCTGGCAACCTCCAGGGACGGCATATCCGCGAAACAGGCCCCAAGGGAGCATACCTTGTCTCTGTCGAGGAAAACGAGATAATTGATTTAGATCTGCTGCAAACGGATGTCGTCCGCTGGATCCATCTCCAGGTCAACATCGGTGGTTGTGACCGCAACGCTGAAGCGTTGGAGCGCATACAGAATGCCATCGAAAAAGCTATCGCTTCAACGGCCGATGGCCGTCTGCTTGCCTGCCGCATAGAGCTAACCGGTCATACTGGGATCCATGATTACCTGGTGGTTTCAATTGAACATCTACTCGCCGAGGTGCGGGCTATTGCACTCGGATTTGGTGATGCTGTGGTATGGGTCGAACGTGTTGTCGTCGGCACAGAACCAGTTGTCGACCCAGCTGTTCTGACGATGCGTGAAGATGCGATGGGAGAACTTTGCCGTATGTTAAAAGATGCCGCAGCCGATACCGAACTAATTGGTCAGGTAGAAGCGGATGTTAGTGAGTTCGTCCGAAAGCTCCCATCCGAGGTGCGGAGGGAAATTGAAGATCCTGCTCTAAAAGCAGCTGTTCAGGGAGATTATCCCTCTCTCATCACGTACGTCCAAGGCTTCCTGAAAGCGCATCTAACATCTCAGAGGTTTTAAGCAATGCGTATTCAGCGACTCGATATTATACGGTATGGCTGCTTTACCGATACACATCTCGCACTGCCTGTGACCGATTGTGACATTCATATCGTCTTTGGCCCAAATGAAGCTGGTAAATCTACTGCCCTGTCCGCCATAGAGGCCCTCCTTTTCGGAATTGCCAAAAATTCACTCTACAACTTTCTGCACGATTACGGGAGCATGAGAATCGGCGCTGTGCTAGAAAACAATGGCAAAACTTTGGAGGTTCGGCGCCGTAAGGGTCAAAAGGATACATTGCTGACGGCAGACGAGGTGCCCATCGTAGGAGGTAGTGGTGCGCTAGCTCCGTTTCTTGGAGGTGCAGATCAGGCCTTCTTCACCCGTATGTTTAGCCTCGACCATGAACGTCTTCGTACAGGTGGCCGCGAAATTCTTGAAGCCCAAGATGAGGTCGGTCAGATGTTGTTCTCGGCCGGCGCCGGCCTCACCGGATTACGGGACCGACTCATCGCCCTTAATCAAGAGGCTGATTGTCTGTGGGCTTCACGGAAGGCAGCGCACAGGAAGTATTATCAAGTGCTGGAACGGCTTAATGGTGCCGAAACGACACTTCGCGAGTTCACCGTCACAGCCACCAGGTGGCAGGAGTTAAAACGTGCATATGACGATGCGCAGAAAACCTATGAAGCCCTTGAAAAACAGAATGAAGAAATTTCTCGCGAGCAGCGAAAGCTGAATCGCATCCGTCGTGTTTACCGAGACATACGGAAGATCGCGGCAATTGATGAAGAAATTAATTTTTTGGGGAAGGTTGTATCCCTTCCTGAGGATGCGCGTTCGACCCTTGATGTGGCAGAACGAGAACAGTTGAATGCCATAACACGCGTCGAAACACTTAAGGAACAACTTGTAATCGAACAAGAACAGCGTGAAGCGTTGGAATATAATGATGAACTTCTGATTCGAGAAGACGATATCCGGGAGTTCCATAAACGCCGCATTGAAGTTCAAAAAGAAAAGACGGATTTGCCTCAACGGCTCGCCGAGCTTGTGAGTGCTGAAGAAAATCTTCGACGACTTGCCGAGGAATTGAACTGGAAAGGTTACGACATAGAAAGGCTAATGAAACGAATTCCCCCGCGTTCAAAGGTTTCTGTCCTTCGCACCCTTCTTAGCTCCCGAGGAGAACGAGTGTCCGGCATTTCGAGTGCAAGGGCAGCAGTTGATGAATTGGAGTTGGAAATCTCTGAAGCACAGGAAGAACTTAATAGGATGGGTGCACCCGTCGATGTGTCAAAACTCGCTGCAGTGATCAAATCTGCCCGGGAAAGCGGTGATATTTCTTCACAGATAAAATTGGCCGAAAGTGAAACCCGAAAAGCGAAAACCGCCGTCGAACGTCGGCTTATGTTCCTTAAACCGATGATTGGTGACGAGCAGACATTAGCGTCAACACCAGTGCCCACGCGCGAAATGGTTCAAAATCTTCGTGATGACCGGCGCAACGCTGATCAGCGGATACAGGTTTGTCGCGAACGTATCCGAAGTGCGGAGCAAGAATTAGCCAGACATCGAAAGGCTCATGACCGACTTGCTCAGGATGAGGATGCAATCTTCCCGAAAGAAATTACCGACGCACGCGAATTGCGCGATTTTGGTTGGTCATTAATCCGACGTCGCTACATGGAAGGTATTTCTGTTAGCGATGAAGAAATGAGCACTTTTTTAGGCAGGGAAAGGGATCTACCCATTGCTTATGAAACATCCGTCACGAATGCCGACGCCTTAGCAGATCGCCGGTTCGACAATGCACAGGTGGCGGCTGAAATTGGTTTGACTCTACGTCAAATTGACGAGAAACAAGAATTGCTTGAGGCGTTTCGTGAAGAAGAAAGTGTGCTTGCAGAGGAAATCTGCTCTTTGGAATCTGCTTGGAAGGAAATGTGGGTCGAAGCTCCGTTTGAACCCCTCGCTCCGGATGTAATGTTGGAGTGGCTCACGTTACGAAATGAAATAGTCGAGGCTATTGAACGACGGGAGGCTGCCGACAGGCAACTGGAAGATTTGCAAAAAGAGGAGTCGAAAACCAAGACTCAAATTCTCGCCGAATTGGAGGAAGTTACTGGAAAGTCAGGCACCTATGACAAACAACCGCTTCGAATCCTTATGGAAGCGGCCACAGCCGTTCAAAGGCAACACGAACAAAATGCCAGCAACAGGCGGCAATCAGAGGAGCGAATTCACAAGATGAAAGCGGATGCTGGCCGTAAGATCAAAGCCCTAGAAACGGCAGAATCCTCCTGGCGCAAATGGAACACGGAGTGGGCATCCACCCTTGAACTCCTTGACCTGCCCCCGAACACACAGCCTGAAGCTGCCATTGCCCACCTTGATGCTATAGACCAAATGCGGGAAATCGCAGGGAAATGCCATGAACTGCGGTATGAGCGAATCGAGAAAATTGAAAGAGATATTGAGACCTTCGCCCAAGATGTTTCTGCGCTTGTGGCACTCATCGCAACTGATCTTGAGAGATACGGTCCCGAGGATGCAGTCCTTGAGTTGGAACGGCGACTTGAAACCGCAAAACACATCCGCGACCAGATAAAGAATAGGGATGAGGCTATTTCCACCTTAAAAAGAAGGATTGATGAATGCAAGGCTTCAAGTCGAGAAGCTGGAGAGAAGATTCAATACCTAAAAGAAGTGGCGGGAGTGAAAGGTCTTGATGGACTCAAGGAAGCGATCGAGAAATGTGATAAGCTGCGGAAGCTCGAAAGCGAACGCTCGCAGATTAATGAAACTCTTACCAAAGAAGGCGACGGACTGGCTCTGGGTGAGCTGAAAAACGAATGCGAAGGCGTGGATATTGATCAGGCAAGCGCCCGTGAACAGACACTGGAACAGGACCTGAAGGAATTACGCGAGCGTCTTACCGAAGCCGCAGAGCACCGCACGGAAACAAGAAGCGCTTTAAATGCAATCGGTGGTGACGACCGTGCTGCACTGGCTGCCACAGACCGGCAAGCGGCTCTTGCCGAGATGCGGGATGTGGCAGAGCAATTTGTACGCGTTCGATCCGCAGGTATGATACTCCAATGGGCCATAGAGCGCTATCGCCGCGAGAAACAGGCACCACTCCTCAAACGTGCCGGTCTAGTCTTCTCCACGTTAACAGGTGGTTCCTTTAGTGAACTCCGGGTTGAATTCGATGAACAAGACCGAGCTCAATTAGTAGGTCTTCGCCCCAATTGCGAATTAGTCCGTGATAATGGTTGGAGCACAGGAACAGCGGACCAACTTTATCTGGCACTACGCGTGGCTGCAGTTGAGGACTACCTCACCCGGGCAGCTGCCCTTCCGTTCGTGGCCGATGATCTGTTCATTAATTTCGATGACGCTCGCGCTGCCGCAGGGTTTGAAGTCCTAGGCCAGTTGGCTAAAAAAACTCAGATACTTTTTTTCACGCATCATCGACATTTGGTCGAAATCGCACAGGCAACTCTTGGGCAATCGGTATCTGTAGTCTCGTTAATAGAGTAGAAGGAATATTATTCCAAAAAGGATTAAATATAGGAAGCCCTCAATGATGGGTGGTATGTCGAGTTTCCCGTTGTGGATGACGGGAAAGTCTTGCAGTTAGCACGGGGAACACCGGGGGCCAAGGTTAAGCGGTGGAAAACCGGAGCCACCAATAAAACCCTAGCCAAGGAGCAAGAGTCTATTATTAAAACGGATTTGATGAAGGGGCGGATCAAGAGTGTGGAGGATGGGCCGTCAAGGACCTTTCGTTTTCTGGCGGCTCAATACCTTCAGCTAGCCGATATCAAACGGCAAGCCTCATACTCATGGAAGAAGACTACTATTGAAAATCGGTTTATGCCTGTTTTTGGAACCAAAGTGCTGGGCGGAATTACCACGAGCCATATCGAGGCCTATCGGGATAACCGCCGGTTGGCCCCAGGTCTTCAAAAAACCACTCTCAAAGTATCGAGTCTGAACCGGGATCTGGCCTTATTGAAGCATCTGTTCAGTTATGCCGTCCGGGAAGGCTGGTTGGAGAAAAATCCCGTCAGCCGGATTAAACTGGAAAAGGAGAATAATGCACGGGATCGGGTGTTAGAACCCGAAGAGTTCACCCGGCTTCAAGCCCATTCAGCTCCACATCTCCAATCCGTGAACCTGATGGCCTAGCAAACGGGGATGCGACTGGGGGAGATTCTCCATCTGACGTGGGATCGGGTCGATCTCAAAGCCAACGTGATCCGGTTAAAGGCTGAAGATACCAAAACTAATGATGGGCGATTGGTGCCCTTAACGCCAGAGTTGACGGCCTTGCTCAAGGATCTGTATAAAGTCCGCTACCTGACTGAAGACAGTGTGTTCTTGGTGTAGGGGCATTTGGTCAATTCCATCAAAACGGCCTTTAATGCCGCCTGTCGGCGGGCAGGAATCCAGGGGTTTCATTTTCATGATTTCCGGCATACGGCCGTAACCAATATGCGCCGGGCAGGTATTGACCATCTCACGATTATGAAAATTACGGGCCACAAGACTTTGGACGTGTTTAAACGCTACAATAGCTTCCTGGAGGGGGATTTGCGGAAGGCTGCTTCCCAATTTAACACCTATTTAACACTAGCCCATTCTACTCCTTCGACCGACTCACCAAAGTCATTGATAACACACTCAATGCGCCCGTAGCTCAATGGATAGAGCACTTGACTACGGATCAAGAGGTTACAGGTTCGACTCCTGTCGGGCGCACCAGTTTTGACCTTCCGTTCAAGTCTTTCCCAAACTTTTCTCAAAATTTTTCTCATACTGGAAAACGTTGGATTTTTGGATTGACGCCTAAGGTGCTCTTCCAACGTTGGGGCGCCCTTCCGCCAAGGAAGGCTCAATGGGCTTTCTGGCGGTGGCCGTAGAGGAGGGTCACGTTGATCCGGCGGCATTCGTAGGAATCATGAAACTCGATGACGTCGGTTTCGTGAAAAATAGTTGAATAAAATTGACAAATTTTGCCATAATTTGTCAAAGTAAAAGAAAAAGGAGGTTGTGGTATGGCGACGATGAATGTTTCACTTCCCGATCCCATGAAGGCCTGGGTGGAGGCCCAGGTTGAAAGTGGACAGTATGGCAATGTCAGTGATTATGTGCGGGATCTCATTCGCCGTGATCAACAGACGAGGGAACAAATCAAGACCTTGCAGGACGCCATCACAAAGGGCCTGGAGAGTGGCATTAGTGACCGCACGATGCAGGACATTCTCAAGGAGGCCCGTTCAAAGGCCAAATCGGCCAGACCTGTCCTATAAACTGACTCCGGAGGCCGAAAATGATCTCGTCGAAATTTATTTGTATGGTTTCCAGAATTTTTTGCGAAGCCCAGGCTGAAAAATATTTTTCCGAACTGGAAGAGGCGTTTCGGATGCTGGGTGAAAACCCGCTGATCTGCCGGGAACGCCTGGAATTTTCTCCGCCTGTCCGGATTCATCCTCATGGTTGTCACCTCATTATCTACGTCCTTCATACCAACCGGATTTTGATCGTTCGGGTCCTTCACCACAGTATGGATGTCCCACTTCATTTGTCGGATGTATGACAGGCGGGGAATTTCGGTTTTATCTGGCACTAAGAAACAAAGAAAGCCATGCCATTGGGTCTACCTAATTAAGGTCACCCGCTTTCTAAGAAATTTTATCGGGCTTTCTGGCGGTGGCCGTAGAGGAGGGTCACGTTGATCCGGCGGCATTCGTAGGAATCATGAAACTCGATGACGTCGGTTTCGTGGAACAGATTGGAATTAAAGATCACCGCCCGGTTCTGCCGGTGGGGAATGCTGATACGTTTGGCCCCGCTTTCTTTTAAAAAAGTCTGAATTTTATGCTTGTTCTTGTCGTTATTGTATTCCGCAAAGTCCCACTCATCCGGTGCTTCCTTATTCCATACGACTAACCCGCCCGATTCCGGATTGCGATTCGCTTCATTCGGAGTAATCCAGAAATTCACATTGATGGCCGCGGCATCCGCGTGCATGTTCAGCCCTCGTAGGGCGCTGTCATGTTTAAACGCCCAGGCCTGTTGCAATTGGTGGTGCTGGAATATTTTTGGAAAACGCGTCCGTAGTTCTTCCGCAATTTGAAGGACCAGGGGGCAGGCAAAACCATTCGCCAGAAACGTTCCGATATACCCGTTTTGATAATCACGCTTCCAGATCGTGGATTCCAGGCAAAACGCCCGAATTTCAGATAGCGCCTTCCCGGTGAGCAACCCATCTATAAACATGGCTTCGGGTGTGGTGGAAAAATAACGAGTCTCAATGGCTGATACGTCAAGTTGCATATTGATGGCCGGCATGTCCAGACGCGGCGTTGGGCGGGTATACAGAAGCCGAGTGAATGAAGGGGCGAGTTGGCTTTGTTCCTGAAGTGTGAGTTTCATGAAAAGGGAGTCCGGAGACGACTGGGATATTCGGTTGTACAAGGTTGTCAAGGTTTGGCGATAATCATTGGGAATGGGCAAGCTGGGAACTTGTGTTGCCACATACTGTAGTTGTTCGTAGTCATGTTTCACACGGGCTTTCGTGACAAAAGACGGGGCGACCCCACGGCCATGGTTATATGTCAGGTCAGCCGAGCGCTGAAAACACACTAATGCCTCTTCCTCCTGACCCTGCCAGAGACGAATCAACCCCAGGTGATAATGGGCGTTGGCATACCGGGGTTTCAGGGTTAACGCTTGTTGGAAGGCTTCTGCGGCGTTGGCCAGGTTGCCCTGGTGTTGGAGTACCACGCCCATGTTATTCAGGGCTTCCGCATGGAGTGGCGATAGCTTGAGGGCCTCCCCGTAATGCCTCAACGCAGTTTCAAGTTCACCGTGTTCCTTGTACGTCACTCCCAGGGTGTTGTGGAGGTCTGCCGAGTGAGGCCTGAGCTGTAACGCGTGTTGGAGGGTCGTGATGGCATCCGTCCATCGTTGTTGACGTCGGTAGACATTTCCCAGGTTTGCCAGGGCTTCGACATACGTTGGATTGACCGTAAGGGCTTGCCGGTAAGCGGTAATGGCCTCTTCCCACCGTTCCTCTTTTCCCAACACTAATGCCTGATTGAAATGATAATGGGGTTTGCTCGCGTCCAGGTTGATGGCCTGTTGGATCAGATCCAACGCGAGCGCATGTTGTGCTTGTTGATAGGCCAACAGCCCTCGAAGGTGAAGCGTATCGGGATGTGAAGGGAATTTGGTCAGGATCTGATCGTAAAGTGCTTCGGCCTGGGGCAATCGTTTGGCTTGATGATGTCCGGCAGCTTCCTGAAACAGGCGATAGGCTTCAGAGGAAAGACTCTGTGTTCCTTGGGTTTTCCGTTCTTTGGTGTGTTGGTGGCGTTCGGAGCGGTTCATGATGAACCATCAACTATACAGTGAATCGAAACCATGCAGATGCTTCTCAAAAGCCTATGTCCGATTGCAGGCAAAAGTAAAGTCAAAGCCTGGTCCGGCTAAGGTTTCTGAGGTTATAGAAGACGAAGGAAATTTCAACGAACGGAGGGTCTGGATCAGGTAAATGGTGGCTCATCCATCCTCGCCTTATTCGTCGCTATGGGCGCTAGGGGTTAATTGCCAGAGGCTCCAACTTACGGCTTCTCGCAAGGCTTGCATGTCCGGGTGAGTGGATGGATCGGTCCAGGCTTGCAGGCTCAGGGTTTTCAACGGGGTGATGGCGCGCCGATCACCTAATTGTCCTAAACTCCGTGCCGACATGGTTTGCACGCGGGGATCCTCGGATTTCAGCAGCTCGACGAATTGATCAAACAGGGCGGGGGCCTGACTGTGCGTGGCGATTTTTCCCAAGGCCTGAATGGCAGCCAGTTGCTGAGGGGTAGGGGAGTGCATCTCCAGGATTGACGCCAAAGCGTGAATCCCGACCTCACCCTGCTCCCCCAGCGCTGTAATAGCGGTGAGGGCCAGAGCGGGATCCTTCACGGCTTCCTGAAGCGTCGTCAGAACCGTGGGCGAGGGAAGCGGGCCCAACAGATGAAGGATGAGGAGCCGACGATCAAGCTCCGTCTCTTGTTGCAACAACCGAATTAAGCGATCCGATTGTCCCCATTCGGCTGCTAGGTACAGGGGAAAGTCATCCTGAGCGAGTTGGGTCTGTAAGGCGTGCAATGCGAATGTACCCGAATCGGCCGTGTCGCCATCTTTGGCGGCTTCTTCAGGGTGTTCAAATGGGGTGCGAACGTCCCAGCTCCAATTAGGTGATTGACCTTCATGGCGATAGGAAATATGACATGCAGGGCCTTTCCATAGTCGGGAGATGGGCACAGGGCTGGTGTTTCGAAGTTTACTTGGGCCGGTCCATGTCTGCCGTTCTTCGCATTTAACCCGCACGACCGCATCATGAGGTTGATCCGGGGAGGAGACCACGGTAAAGCCGGCCTTGCTCAATTTATCGGTGACGGTTTTCATGATGGTGGAGGAGTCTTGAAGTCCTCGTTCAGTCAGGGCGATGCTTTCAACCAGCAGCATCTGAGCTGTAACCAGGGGATGGACGGGATGTTGTTCCCCCGGTTGTGGTTGTTGAGCCCATGCCGGGAAGGGAAAACCCATTCCACAAGAAATTCCTGCGACCATTCCAACAGAGACAAGGAGATTTTTGAGCTGCGTGTTCATATCGCGCGGCCTTTGAATATCAGGTGAATGAAAAAGTGGTAAATCTGAACCGACGAGTCAACTATGACTATGAAACGGACGAAAAGAAAGAAATAAGGGGGTTCTAACGGAGAATATGTTGCCTGAGCCGCGAGCCATACGGTGAACCCTATGAGTGTAGACCCATTTCTGTTTTTCTTGACAGGCTTTTTTATCATATCAGGCATCCAAATCGAAAAAAACCCGTGAAAAGCAAAATGTGGTGTCCTTGAATGAAAAACGCACTATGTCCTCAATAAATGATTCGCCACCAAACGGTTTTCGACGATGGGGCTTCTGGTTTTTTATAGGTCTTCTACTGGGAGGTGTTGATTCCGTTTCGGCCGAGGTCCTCATGACCACGGATTTTGAATCTGGAACCTTTTCTGAGTGGACGGCTTTTTCCACATCCAATGGAACTTTAGGGGGAAAAGGATTTCCTTCGGTTACGGTGTGTGATCATGAAGGCATGATCTCTCCTTCTCGGTGTTTTCAGGTACAAGTGGGACAGCTTCACTACGCTCCTGTCCACGACGTGCAACAGGGTGGAGGAATTGAGCTGACAACAATGACCGGTTCGGGCATCCTTCAGCTCTCAGCCCGCGTGGGCGTCACGTATCATTCCCCGAATAAAAAGAGAAATCTGAACGGAGGATTGTTTGAATGGGTCGTCGATGATCAAGTTGTGGCCGGTCTGGATGTCGGACCCATGGAAGATGGTGCCACTGTTCAGCATCAATTCACAGGAAAAGTCTCGGTGACGGCCGGCCCCCATATCATCCAACTTCGCATGACCCGCCCCTTCCAGAGCGGAACCGGCCAGCCGGCGCCGATTCAGTTTGTGGATGATGTCATAGTGGGACTCATTTCCCAACCGTGAATGGTCCCATTTTGGGGTCTGTCAAAAGGGCCTCCGGCTCTTCTTTTTAAACGGTCAAGAGTTCCTATTCTCAGGCCGATACACAAGTGAAGACGAATCAATCGGATATAAGGGGTGCTAAATGGTGGTTTCAGAGCGCAGTCTTAGCGAACATACCGTCGTTGAAACCTTTGTGGGGTGGTTTGATCAACATGCCAGACAGGATTTTAAATGGCGGATTGATCACGCCATTATGCAAGGCTATCGATTTGTCATTTTGAATATGGTGGCCGTCTCGTTTATTGACAGCGCCGCTCTAGGGTGGTTAGTCCTCGCCCAACGGCGCTTTCAGCGAATTGGCGGCAGACTTGGCATCATTGCCCCTATAGGATTCGTCCGCGATGTCTTGGAACTCACCGAAATTACTGAATGGATCCCCATCTTTACCAGCGAAGATGAAGCATTGAAGATCCTTGAATCTGCCCGGGAACCTTCGTCGGAATCGTAACTATGGGGAAATCGACTTCATCGGAGAAAGTTCTCCTGCGATCTGTACCCATTCCGCAACGGGATCGGCGGAACGTTCGCCGGATGTCAGTTAAACTCCACCAGATGCTTCCGGTAGCCATTCGATGTGGGCAGGGCACGGTTTGTCAGGGTCGCGTTCTCAATCTCAGTGTTCAGGGCATGCTCGTCGAATTTCCTCATGGCCAGATTCCTCCCGTGCCTATGGATGCCAAGGTCTCTGTCAAACTGCATTATCTCGGCGATAGCATTTGGTTGCCGGGACTCGTCCGGCATCGCAAGGGCCAGAAGATGGGTTTTTTATTCCCGTCCCTTGCCAATCATTCCACCCGGGCAGCCAAACACCCACTGACCGTCGTTCTGCATTCTCTCTCACGCCTAGTCGCCGCTTCATAAGAATTTTTCCCTTCGATCCGGTCATGCCCGCGTTGCGGCAGTGGATCGGTATTCAATCAGGAACAGGAGTAGAAAGACCACATAACAGGACCTCTCTGCCCATGTGGCCTACCTCCTATTCTCATTGGAGGAATGGAGTCCTGGAGGAAATATACTGGAAGGACCAACAGCTTGTGTAAGACCCGTGAATGGAGTTAATCGAGAATTCCGGCCAGGATGGCGGGGTGTTTAAGACCGGGAGGAAGTGCGGCGACCTGTTTTGCTGATCATCGAGAGGGGTCTGATGGAACGGGTGGAACGGGAAATGGGTTCTCGGACTGCTAACGTGCATTCTAGACGGGGGCGGTCAGAATCCAGGTCTTTATGCAGATGAATTTCGGTGATGCGATTGTCATTTAAATCGATGGCCTGGCAAATGGCATCCTGCGCGATTTTGAGTCCGCCATCCAGATCGCGTCTTAGAGCTGTTTTGAAGTGGAACCGGAGGGAGAGGCTGAGGGCGTGTGTTTCCAGGTGCATTAAAAATTCCGTCCGATGAGGGGATTGTCGCAAGACTGAGAGGAGGTGGCGGGCCACGGCGGTCTTATAATGCCGGCCTGGCGAGGCCAGGACCCTACGCCCGTTGACGGTGGCGTATTGATGGTTGATGCTGGGTGGGAGCGGTAAGACGACAAAGAGTTCGCGGGTAGACAGAGAATCGTCGCCAAGATTCGCCCAATCCATCCCGGAATCTGCTGTCTTGGCTTTTCGTTTATGGCTGGGGAGGAGGACTAAGCCGCCTTTCCCCTTGGAATGCAAAAGCTTGGGAAGGGATGGGATACGGATGGTTCTCAATGACGGTATGTTCTCAGTGGGGTGTCTATGTCTATGAAGGGAATGTGGTGTCGCGCGTGGAAACGAAAGATGGGCCGTTAAAGGAGGCTCTGGATTTTGCCCATGTTGTGTTCAAACGTTTCTTCGTTTTTGTGGACAAATCGGCGCCACTCTGATGGATTCCATACCTCCAAGCGATGAAACATTCCGACGACCACCACTTCTTGGTCCTCATCGACGGGGATGAGTTTGCGTAGCCGGCCCGGGATTAAAATACGACCGGCCTTATCCATTTCTGAGCCAGCGGCCTCAGAGACCATGTGATACATGAAGAGGCGCCGTTGGTCCTCATCCAATGACTGTTTTGCCTTTTCTAAAATACTTTCCCATTCAGGGTTGGTATAGGCGGAGACGGGCATATCCTGCCCTTTGAGGAACATGAGACTATTTCCGTGTGTTTCGATTTCTTCACGAATAGGACTGGGAACGACAAACCGTCCTTTTTCGTCGATCTTACAGTAGTATTGTCCGGCAAACATACAGGATATTCCTTGGATTTCCCGAAAGTCCTAGCTGTGAGTGTAGCTTACCGAAAGATTGCGAAAAGTCAAGTAGTTTTCCTTGAGTAGTCTAGCTATTCTTCTTCCGGGGCGGACATACCCATGTCCATATCCATATCGTTTTGGTCCATGGATTCCATGGCTTCATCCATGTCCTCTCCGAGGTCTTCGCCCATTTCCTTCCCCATCTTTTTCATAAAGCGGGCCATGCTCTGTGGATCGTTTTCGTCCACGTCCCCGAAGTTGCTGGGATCAGCTATGGCTTCCATCCGCGCTTCTTCCGATTTGGGTGCAGCAAAGCGGGACATGATGCGTTCCAAGTTGGCACTCTGGCAATGTTTGCAGGACAGGGCGGGGGCATTCGTGGTGAGGATTAAATAGGTATTGCGTTTGCGGCAATTCTGGCACCGGTATTCATAGATGGGCATAGAGTCGTTTCTCCTGATCGCAGCTTACGGAACGTATATATCGCAAACCATGCTGTTTGGGAAGAGTCTGATCTTGGCTTAAGCGAGTATTGAAAGATACCAATTACTTTAATGGCGAACACATCTGACCACAATTCCAAGCATCACGTGCAAGAAAGAACGTTAAAATAGCCTGCTGAGAAAGACCACACGAAGCAAGGAGGAAGGGACGTATAGATTCACTCAGAGAGTTTTGCCAGCAAGGAGAACGCCACTGGCAGACTCTTCGACTATACCCTGGGCAGGGCCTGCTCAAGATTCCCTTTACACCATTCGAGCAAGTGTCAGCCCAAAAACCGGACCGCAGCCGGCACGTCGAAGTGCCTTGGCACATTCATGCAGAGTCGTGCCGGTGGTGAAGACATCGTCCACCAATAATATCCGTTTGCCTTGAATGTGGGCAGGCTTGGCTACCGAAAAGGCCCCGCGCAGGTTCGTGAGTCGCTCTTTCTTGGACAACGAGGTTTGGGGGACCGTTGGCCGAATCCGGACTAGACACGCCAGTACAAGAGGAATCCCCGTTTGGCGACTGAGCCGGTCTGCCAGCAACAGGGATTGATTGTATTCCCGTTCCCGTAATCGTTGGGGATGAAGCGGGACGGGGATGATCCCGTCTAAGGATGGCAAGGCGGGCAATGCCTCAATCAAGGCCCGGGCCAGTGGTGTGGCCAACGACAGTTTTCCTCGGTATTTGAACAAGGTGATGGCTTCTTTGAGTGGAGTCTGGTAGGGAAAAAGACTCCAGGCTTGCGTCAAAGCTAATGGTCGTGTGCGGCAGGCTCCGCACTGATGGGTAGGGCTATGCTGTAACGCGATAGAGGAGGCAAAGGGGCGTCCGCATCGTGGACAGATGGGCCCTGGGATAGGTTTGAGTGTGCCCCAACACTGGCGGCAGAAGAAAGGAACGGGATCGTCCCACAGAGGTTCCTGACAAACGGCACAAGCGGTAGGAAAAATGATATGAAGGAGTTTCCGTAGAAGCCGTGCGGCGGTAAACGGCGTAGCCATAGAAGCCGCCTGCCTTGGCGGAAGCTGATGAGGAGAAACTGAAATCTGAGGTACGCTCCTTGGTCCATTCACCTCGGGTATGATATACGAGGGATATCGAATATGTCATGATTCAACGCCCTATCTGATGGCGGTATTTCCGGATTTGTCCCCGTGATTCAGTTCCAGCATGTCTATAAGGAATACCGGCGCGGAGCCACTCCGGTGGTGGCGCTTCATGATGTGTGCGTGGATATTCCGCAGGGAGAATTTTGCGCGCTCATGGGACCCAGCGGTAGCGGGAAAAGCACCCTGTTGCATTTGGTGGCGGGGCTGGATTGGGTGACATCCGGCGACATTGTGTTGGACGGGCGCTCCTGTCTGACGTTTGGTGATCGGGAGTGGACCCGATGGCGTCGGGAACAAGTGGGGGTCGTGTTCCAGGCTTTCCATCTGATTCCAGGATTAACGATTGAAGAAAATGTGGCCCTTCCCTTGCGCTTACGGGGGGAGGGATCCTGGACGGTGCGAACACAGACAGCTGATATGCTGGAGCGAGTCGGGATGAGTCATCGGTTGGGACACCGGTCGCATGAATTATCCGGTGGGGAACAGCAGCGAGTGGCGATCGCCAGAGCCTTTGTGCATCGTCCTCGACTGATTGTGGCGGATGAACCCACTGGCAATTTAGATGGGCAAACCGGAGAAAGGATTGTGTCGTTGCTGCGTCAATGTGCGAAGGAGTTTGGCCAGACGGTGTTATTAGCAACTCATTCATTAAGTGCCGCTCAGACGGCAGACCGGATATTAGCGATTCAAGACGGACGACTGGAGTAATACACGATGGATCTCTCAACAGTGATTGCAGGTGTGTCGTTTCCATTTGGGGTGATGAATGCGTCCGGCGCCCTGTGCGTGACCCGGCAAGAGCTGGAGGCGTTGGGCGGGTCACAGGCCGGCGCCATTGTCACCAAATCCATGACGCCTCTTGCTCGGGAGGGGAATCCTGAACCAAGATATGTGGCATTTGACGGCGGCTCGATCAATTCCATGGGTCTTCCCAATTTAGGGTACCCCGCCTATGCCAAACTGATCCCCGAGTTGAAGGTGTTTGGAAAACCGGTCATCGCCAGTCTGGCCGGCCTTCATCCGGATGACTTTCTGGAAGGAGCCAAGGCCCTGGAGGCGGCTCGACCGGATTTGCTGGAAGTGAATTTGTCGTGTCCGAACATTCCCGGTAAGCCACAGATCGGGTATGACTTTGAGGAAACGGAACGGTTATTAACAGAGATCCGTGCCCGTGTGACGGTTCCTTTCGGGGTGAAACTCCCGCCCTATTTTGATCCGATCCATCATCAGAAAATCGCCGAGGTGCTTCAGCGAATTGGAGTGGCTTTTGTCACGGTCATCAATTCAGTGGGGAATACCCTGGTGGTCGATCCTGAACGGGAAATAGTGGTGATTAAGCCCAAAGGAGGGTTTGGCGGATTGGGTGGACGGATCATTAAGCCTGTGGCATTGGCCAATGTTCGAGCGTTTTGGAAGATCTGGGGCGATCGGATTCCTATTATTGGCACAGGTGGAGTGGAGCACGGAGTGGATGTGTTCGAGCACGTGTTATGTGGCGCTTCAGCGGTTCAGGTCGGAACGGTGCTGGTTGAGGAAGGCTGTGGAGTATTTGCGAGGCTCGAACGGGAACTTGTCGATTGCCTTCAGCGGAAAGGCTATCCGTCGTTGATGGCATGTCGGGGAAAATTACGGGAGATGGATTGAAGGGGACTGTTGGCAAAAACCTGTCATGGGCATAGTCGAAATGTCCGTCAGCCGTGGTCTTAGCTTTTTCAGAGATTTCCCAGGTCGGGAGTCAGCACCCTCAGACTTTTTCGATGGGGGGGCCTTGGGGAATGATTCGAAGCGCAATGGCTTGGCGGAGTAATTGGGCCACGTTTCTGACTCGTAACCGGCGCATCAAGTTGAAACGATGGACTTCAACCGTTCGCACGCTAATGTCTAACTGTTCACCGATTTCTCGATTGGTAAAACCTTGAGCAACCAGGCTCAGGATTTCTTTTTGCCTGGCGGTCAGGGATTGTCCCTCGGAATTTGTTTCCAAGAGTTCTTCCCTTGATTCCGATTCAGCAACTTTCCCTTTTGGCATTTTTCGTCCTGACCCCACGCATCTTTTTCTAGTTGTTTTAACATACGCCCCGTACTACGGACAACCGCTTTCATGATACGAATTCTTCTTCTGTTGGTCCTCGACCATCTTCGCCATCGGCCCTTTCGAGCCTTTCTTACAGTGGTCGGGGTGGCGATTGGCGTCTCGGCCTGGTTGGCCATTCGTCTGGCCAATGGCGAAGTCTACCGGTCCTTTGAGCAGTCGGTTGAGTCCGTCGTGGGAAAGGCTTCCATCACCCTGTCCCGTGGGACCGGGGGGATGGATGAGTCGATCATCGCGGTGATTCAACGTCATCCCGGGGTCCAATCAGCTCATCCCATTTTAAAAATTGAGGTCAGTATTCAAGGAGGCTCCTCCACGGGGCACACGCTCGTGATTTGGGGGGTCGATGTCCTGGAGTTTGCGGAAGACATGCAATCAGGGGATTTGATCGATTCGATTCCGGACGAGCAGTGGAAACAGTTTTTTTCTCCACGAACCGTCTTTTTAGGGAACGAGTTGGCCAAAGAATTAGATGTGAGTAAGGGGCAGGCTCTGACCGTGACGGGGCAGGGTATCACCCATGATCTGGTGGTGGGTGGCCTCTTGAGATCGTCCGGTATCCATCTGCAAGGCACAGAACGACACGCGATCATGGATATTGCCGCAGCCCAATGGCTGTTCGGTTGGTTGGGACGTCTGCATTCCATTGCCGTGGTGCCTGAGCCTGGTGTGGCGGGGGCTGCTCTCATCCAATCCTTGCAAGCCGTGGTGCCGCCGGATATTCGAATCAGGCAGTCCTCGCGACGAACCGGACAAGTAGAATCAATGTTGAAGGCTTTCCAGTTTAATCTCACCATGCTCAGCGGAATTGCTCTGTTAGTGGGGGTGTTTCTGGTCTATAACACGATGGCATTTTCGGTGGCGCACCATCGTCGGGAGATTGGCATTCTCCGGTCACTCGGCATGGAGCGAAGAGCAATCACCGGATTGTTTCTCTTAGAGGCGGGCCTTCTCGGCATGGTGGGTGGATTCATGGGTTGTTGGCTAGGGGTCTTCCTGGCAGATGAGTTGACGAGGCTCATTGGACAGAGTGTCGGCGAATTATATGGGGTAGCATCTTTGGCGGTGTCGCACGTTCCTTACTGGCTGTTATTGGAGGCGATGGGGATTGGGGCCGGGGTTTCCCTCTTCGGGGCGCTCCGCCCCTCTTGGGAGGCCAGCACCATTGCTCCGGTTCAAGCCTTGTCCGTCAGCCAATCCCAAGAAGACCAGGCTGGTTCGTACAGGAGGTCAGGGTGGATCGCGGTGATCGCCTTTGGCGGAAGTGCCGCATTAAGTTTCATGCCGCCAGTGGACGGAATTCCGGTCGGAGGGTATGCCGCGGCGTTTTGTCTTCTGGTGGGAGGGGTTGCCGCAGGGCCGGTGCTCTGCGGCCTGCTTCATGAGTGGAGGAGAACATGGAAGAGCGGGCGATGGGGAGTCTTGCCGTCACTTGCGGCAGAACAGATGAGCCGCAATCCCGGTCGGACCAGTGTGACCATGGCGGCGATTGTGGTCGGGCTTGCCATCATGGTTGGGGTGGGGATCATGATTCAGAGTTTCAGGCACACCGTAGAAGTCTGGGTTGATCAAACCATGCTGGCTGATATCATTGTGGCGCCGGTGTCATGGTTGGGGGAAGATGAGGTTGAGAACGACAAGCCTGGTCTGCCATTGACTCTGGTCAAGACGGTGCTGTTGGTACCAGGAATCGAGGCGGTTGATCCGTACCTGGAAACGATGGGGGAGATATCAGGGCAGACGGTGTCGCTGGTTGCGAGAGACTTGCGACTTCATGCCGGGCGCAGCCGATATCTTTTTGTGAAAGGCGATTCCACTCGCATTTTACAGGAAGCGATTGAAGATGAGGGGGTCATTGTGTCGGAGGTGTTAGCCGAGAGGCTGGGGCTGGAGGTAAGAACCAATATAGATCTGAAGACACCTTCAGGAAAACATGCATTTCCCGTGAAGGGCATTTTTTATGATTATGCCACCGACGGCGGAAAAGTGGTCATGGACGAGCATCTCTTCCGTCAGCTGTGGGGTGAGACTGGGGCGACCGTCTTTGCGGTGTATCTCAAGGCAGGTCAGGTGCTCCCGGTCGTGAGACATGAGATCGAACAGGTGTTGAAGAAAGACACGCCCATCGTCACGATCAGTAACGGAGAACTGAGAACCGAAATTCTGAATATATTTGACCGGACGTTTCGAGTGACCTATGTGTTGGAGTTGATTGCCCTGAGCGTGGCGGTGCTGGGGATAATCAATACCCTTATGACTGCCATTACGGAACGCCGGCGAGAGCTGGCCACGCTGCGAGCCTTGGGGATGAGTCGTCCCCAGATCCAGGGACTGATCTTCTGGGAATCCTGCTATGTGGCCGGATTGGGTGCCGGCTTAGGAATTCTGGCGGGATTGGCGCTGTCGGTACTGTTGATCAACGTGATTAATAAGCAATCATTTGGCTGGACCGTTCAGTTCACCCTACCATTTGAAACATTGGGAATGGCCGTGCTTGTGGCGTTGTTGGC
>WHTE01000129.1 GCA_009377845.1 Nitrospirales bacterium
CCCCTCACCCAAGTCATCCTCCTCACCGCCTATGGATCGCTCTCAACCGCCGTGGAAGGCATCAAAGCCGGAGCCTTCGATTACCTCTCCAAGCCCTTCGCACTGGAAGAAATTCGTTCCGTCGTCCGGCGGGCCTGCGACCATAAACGCACCCTGGAGGACGCCAGGGCAACAAGTCAGCCACTCCTGCCCAAAGGAGACGGAATCAACCAGATACAAGGCAACAGTCCCTCGATGGTGGCCGTGTACAAACTCATTGCTCGCGTCGCCCCAACGGAATCCACCGTCCTCATCCATGGTGAAACCGGCACGGGAAAAGAGCTGATTGCCCGGGCCATCCATGCCAACAGCCTTCGACGTGAAGGACCGTTTATTGCCGTGGATTGCGGCACGCTCACAGAAAACCTCCTGGAAAGTGAATTATTCGGCCACGAACGCGGAGCATTCACGGGAGCCATTACCTTGAAAAAAGGGCTCCTGGAGTCGGCCAATCATGGCACCTGCTTTTTAGATGAGATTGGCGATATCTCCCCGAACTTACAAAGCAAATTGCTCCGCGTGTTGCAAGAGCACGAAATTCGCCGGGTGGGAGGCATGGAATCGCTCAAAGTCGATGTCCGCATCATTGCGGCCACCAACAAAAACCTCAAAAAGCTGGTGGAAGCCGGGAAGTTTCGGGAAGATCTCTATTACCGCCTCAACGTCGTCACGTTACACCTGCCGTCGCTTCGTGAACGAGTCGAAGACATTCCCACGCTCATCGACTATTTTCTCACCAAATACACACGACTCAACAATAAGGTGGTCACCGGGGTGCACCCTCAGGCGTTATCGCTGCTCACGCACTATTCCTGGCCGGGGAATGTTCGTGAATTAGAACACACCATTGAGCGAGCCGTGGTCATGACCCCGCATTCCCTCATCATGCCCCACGACCTCCCCTTAGCCCTGGTGGCGCCTCCCGCCCTACCCGACCAATCGCCGTCCCATCCAGATTGGAAAACACTCGAACAGCTCGAACGGGAACATATCCTCAAAGTGTTAGATGCCCAGAAAGGCGACGAAAATCGCACGGCGGAACTGCTGGGAATCCACCGAAAGACCCTCCAGCGGAAGCTCAAAGAATACGGCCTCCGCTAACCCCATCCTTGGATTCATGGTTTGGACTCCGTCAGATCTCCGATTGCTGGCAAACGTCCTTCCCACTGAAGATTCCTCATTTCCTAAAAGGTGAATATTACAGGGGAGTCTGTTGTTCCGTGAGGCATGCCATGCGGCGTCCAGCGCGTGTTCGCTCCCCAATAATGGATGTTGCACGAAATCGTGAAAAGAGAAGGGAAGGTTGTGCGGGGAAGCACATCCGGATATATCTGGCTATTGAATGTGCCAATCCCTCGCTGTACCACCAGGAAAACCTGTTGAAGTGATCGTTGTCCCATTCATCAACCAGATCGCCACAGTGCCACTACTCGTATTTCGCCAGATGAGGTCGGCCTTGCCATCCCCATTCACATCCCCCGCCCTCGCGATCTCCCAGACCAGCGGCACTCCGCCTGGAAAACCGGAGGCGGCAATCGTCGTCCCATTCATCAACCACACGGCGGTGGCGCCATTACTGGTATTGCGCCAGACAAGGTCGGCTTTGCCATTGCCATTCACATCCCCGACAGCCTGAATGCTCCACTCCATCGAGGCACTGCCGGGAAAACCTACGGCCGTCATGGTCAACCCGTTCATCAACCTTATGGCCACTAAGCCACTGCTCGTATTCCGCCAGATGAGGTCGGCCTTGCCATCTGCATTCACATCGCCCGCCCCCGCGATCTCCCAGACCAGCGGCACCCCGCCTGGAAAGCCGGAGGTGGCAATCGCCGTTCCATTCATCAACCATACCGCGGTGGCGCCATTACTGGTGTTCCGCCAGACAAGGTCAGCTTTGCCATCGCCGTTCACATCCCCGACGGCCTGAATGCTCCACTCCATCGAGGCACCGCCGGGAAAGCCCACCGCCGAAATCGTCACACCGTTCATCAACCATACGGCTACTGATCCACTGCTCATATTCCGCCAGATGACGTCGCCCTTGCCGTCCGCATTCACATCGCCCATCCCGGCGATCTGCCAGACCAGCGGCACCCCGCCTGGAAAGCCGGAGGTGGCAATCGTCGTCCCATTCATCAACCACACCGCGGTGGCGCCATTACTGGTGTTGCGCCAAACGATGTCCGCTTTGCGGTCAGCATTCATATCATGAGGGTCAATGAGACTCACAATTCCACCAGGAGGAGTTTTATCGAGAACAACGGTGTCGGTGATGGCACCTCCCGACCGCACATTCCGCAACGCGAGGCGATCGCCATTTACGTCCAGCAACACCGAGCCAAATGCCAGGTCAAACACAGCCATAACCGGATGGTTCCCAGACGAATGGGTATCAAGTCCATGCCCACCGTGGCCCGCGACCACATAGACCGTCCCGTCGTGGGAATTGCCTCCGGCATTTTTTTGGTACGCCCCGTTGCCCAAAGGATTGCCATCTCCCGCATCGAGAATGTGGCCATCATTCAACAGCCGGCTAAATGAGGGCGTTGCAAAGTTGGGAGAGGTGTCATAGCCATACACTCCGTCAATCAGGTAGGACCGCTCATACACATGCGAGTGCCCTGCGAGGACCACATCGACCCCGCCCGCCTCTAAAATGGGCAGAATGGTTTCTCGCATATCGACCATGCGCCCCGCGGAGTCGGTCGCAATATCCGAATCATGGCCACCTTTCGAATAGGGTGGATGATGCCAGTAGGCAATCACCCATTCCTGTCCCGTCGAGGCCAGATCATTTTGTAACCACGTCACCATCGGGGAGCCTGGAGTCCGGTTACTATCCATCGAATCGAGCACAATAAAATGCACATTGGCGTAATCAAACGCATAGTACGCCTCGGTACCGGAGGCCACGCCACCGGCTTGACCATTGATCGGCAGGACATGGGCTTCGTAATAAGGCCCAGTGCCGAGGGAGGTATTAGCCGACAAAGACTCGTGATTACCCAGCGTCGGCCAGAGAGGGGTATGCCGGAGAATATTCTGGTAGATCGCAAAATGATTGCTCGTGAATTCCGAGTCTGTGCCATCATTATACGCCATATCTCCCATGTGCAGGATGAGATGGGGCGCCGGGGCATTCTGGGTGGTTTCGATCAGCATCGAATCCCGAACGTTTCGTTGATTGATCCCCGCGTCGCCGGAGTCACCCAACACCCACACCCTCACCGGCGTGGTCGACCCGATAGGAGGTGCCGTCACAAAAAAGTGCTGAGTGGTGCCGCCACCTTGCACACCATTCGTCACCGTTCCGACGTTATAGAAATATTTGGTGATGGCATTCAGGCCGGTAATCGTGACGATATGATCCTTGACATTCAGCCCGGCTCGCATAACCGCCGTGCCGGTGGCCGTGCGATTCAGATTCCCGAACACCGTGCCGTATTGCACCCGGCTATTGTTGGCGGAATTCAAGTCGGTGCGCCATACAATGGTGATGGATGTCGGGGTGACGAGCTGCAGGTAAGGTTGCCGAACAATAGCGGCGTTCGCGGGTGCCACAGAAAACAAAAGAATAACAAGCGCACAGCACAGGCTCCCCACGCCATGTTTCATCATGATGGTGTTTCCGAAGGGGAAAAAAGAAGGACACTGTCTGGATCGACGAGCAGGCACCCGAAAGAGAAATTTCCTGATTAGAGAATTTCCAGGTCGTTCAGGATCTGTCGGAGAACCCGAACCCTGATAGTGTTGAGGCCAAATATCACACACACACTCCCACCCTCTTGCCCATTCGATTCTGCCGGACGACTGCGGCTTGTTTTTCCTTATTGGAATCATGCCTTCATTGTGAATTCAATCATCTACTACAAGACCGCGCGAATCGAGAAGATGGTGCAAAGAAATTCGAAACATCAATTTTAATGACAAGATCAAGAGCCTAAAGGCTGGATTAACTTTGCATATCAAGCAAATTCGTTGCCAATTATATGTTTATGATGGAGTAGACCCCCTGGAAGATAAGCGGCGTAGCCTCAATCCATACTTTTCCGGGGTGCCAGTATGGCGATGCTTAGGAATCCTCAGTAAAACACGGCTAATTTTCTTTCACCGCTTGTCAGAAGAATCCCCGATTTTTATTTTCAAACCTCCCATCCCGGCGTGATTTCAGCCATTTTTTTCAGGTGAAGCGACAGCCCTATCTATAACTTGAAGGTTATTAGACACATCAAGGTCAGTTTAAATCCTACAGTCCCCTAATCTCCCTCAAGACCCCAAATGTACCAATTCCTTCTATACATCCATGAACGTTCCGTCCATGAATGGCTTGCTTGACATCACTGAGGGAGATGGCCGGATTGAATAAAAACTTCAACCAAAGTATTCGATATGGATTCTTATCAAAATGGGCTCCATCCCCCCAACGTATAAAATGGTGGAATCCCGCTTCTCTTTGTCTAAGGTTTTCAGGACAGGATTGTCCTCCTGAGGGAACCGAAGGATCTCGCCATGCCAACAAGCCGTCTTCAACCAGGGCACAGATCCTTTGCCTTTGTCCTGGCCCCAACCTCCTTTCATGCCAGACATTTTTCATCGGGCATCAATCTTTCGTTTCGTCATTCTTATGGGTCTCTAGCAGGGATCTTTTATCCATCCCCAAATTACCCTCTAACAAAGGAAGCACCAGATATAAATGACAATCTCTTTCTGGACAAAACTTTCACCTTCTCCCATTTTCTATCTGTACTTTTTTTCTAAGGGTTGGGTAGCGTTGCACAGATTCCCAATTGCATGTTGAAAGATTCAATGATCACTGAAGTCGATACTTGTCGAAAGTATATCCTTCCAAAATTCTTTGAAGCAGGCTGGGACAACGAGCCCTATTCCTTATACCGAACCAAAAACCTTTACAAATGGTCGCAGCATAGGTTCTGGCCAAAAAGTCCGTCATCGCTCACAGAAACGAGATTCCTCATTCCAGATGTTCTCAAAGTTCCACCGATCTCCGAACATGGTAATGTGGTAGAGATTGCCAACCTCTTTGGTGGGTCAGATCAATTAAGAGAGGCCATACACCGTCTTCAAACTCTGTTATATGCTGCCTAACAGTTTATGCGAAAACCTTACATGAAATGTAAGCTTTTTGTGTGTAATTTTATATAATTTGCAAAAAAGTTCAATTTTATTTAACTTATATGCATGAAAAAGAAAGAAAGCCGGGGCGACCAACTGTATGCCTTGGCAGAAACTCAGGGTGGGTATTTCACGGCTGCGGACGCAAAGGATTTGGGGTACGCGTATCCGCACCAGCATTTCCACGTAAAAAGAGGAAACTGGCTCCGAGTTGATCGAGGCATCTTCCGTCTCAAACGCTTCCCGGTTTCTCCCCATGAAGATCTCATTCACTGGTGGCTGTGGAGCCGGAAACAAGGAGCCATTTCTCAGGAATCGGCTGCAGCCATCTATGACATAGGTGACGTGCTTCCACGAACAACCCACCTCACCGTCCCGAAAAGCTTTCGAAAAGTCGCGCCACGATCTGTCATACTCCATAAGGCACAACTTCACACGACAGACATAGAAAGGCGTGAGGGATTTGCCATAACGACCCCACTCCGGACAATTTTGGATCTCGCCAAGGGACAGCTCGATCCTGAACGCCTGAGTCTGGTGACGAAAGACGCTCTTCAAAAAGGCCTCGTCACGAGAAAAGAGACCCTCCACGTGCTAGCCGGAATGCCTGAGAACATTGATCCGGCCGCTCAAGTCACATTGCAACTCGCTGTGAGGGACGACAGGTGAGGTATCACAGCACCACAGCGTTTCGCCAGGCGTTGGAAGAACGGCTTAGGCAACATGAACGACAGTCGGGAGAACCTTTGGTTCGACTGAGGAAACGCATCACGTTTGAGAGATTTATGGTCAGACTTCAGGAAAAGGAGAATAGTCCCTGGTTTTAAAGGGCGGATTTGCATTGTGCTTCGACTGGGCGAACGGGCCCGCATGCCTAAGGACCTCGATTTGGGAGTGGACCTGGGATATTTTCATCCGACTGAAGTGACGGCAGCAACAGTGGCACGCAACTGCGAAGAGGACGTTTCATCCTCCAACACGGATTATTTTACCTTCGTCGTCCCTGAGATCGGCGATCCAGACCTCAACATTCCAGGGGTAACGGCCTTTCGATATACCGTGGAAGCGCGGCTCGATGGTCGCCGGTTTGAAACCAACAGGATTGATGTGGGACTGGGCGATCCTCTCATCCCCACGTTTGACACACTAGAAAGCAGCGACCTTCTGTCTTTCGCCAATATTCCACGAGCCACGTTTCGAACTACCTCGCGAACACAGCATTTGGCCGAAAAATTCCATGCCCTCACACGACCGTATGAAGATCGGATCAACACTCGGGCCAAAGATCTCGCCGATATTATCTTGCTGCTAAACCTGGGCCTGCCCAAAACGCATGAAGTCAAAAAAGTGGTCACTGAGGTATTCGTTGCCAGAAAAACCCACGAGATTCCGACGGTCATCGAACCACAACCGAAATCCTGGGCCACACCCTATTCGGTCATGGCAAAAGAGTTAGATATCGCCGAAATCAAATTGGATAGCGCGATTACTCGGATAAACGATTATTGGAAAAAACTCTTTCCCTAGCCTGACCATGGCTCGTTCTCGTTCTTCAAAACAACACATTCCTCTGACGACCGTCCAGCAACTTGGTAGCCTCATCAAATCCGCTCGGGACATCATGAGAAAGGATAAGGGGCTGAACGGAGACCTTGATCGTCTTCCCATGCTCACCTGGATCATGTTCCTTAAATTTCTGGATGATTTGGAGCACATGCGGAAAGCTGAAGCGAAACTTTACAAAGAACGTTTTCGTCCAACCATCGCGACGCCGAGGATGGGTGGGATAGTTACGGCCACAATTCTTACGCTCCTTGTCATTCCGGCGCTCTACCTGATCTGGCGAAGTCGGAATCTGAATTCGAAATGAAGGACAGAAGTTCCTGAAGATGATAAAAAAGCTTAGCTTCCAGAACGGCGAAATGCTTTGTCACGACTGCGTTAACCTGGTATTCTTGCCACCATACACTGGTGCAGAAAGGTGTCGAAATCATTATGAACGAGGGAAAGTCCGTCGGGGGCCAATTAGGGGGACCCTCCGGCGCGCGTGGTGTGCCTACGAACGGCTGAAGCGTTATGCCGACGGAACCAAGGAGACCTTCCGCTTCACCATTGGCCGTGGATACGCTTAATCGCCAACTGCGAAGCGGGATCGCGGATGAAGCCCTGGCGAAATTGGTAATCGCCCTCCGCGACGAAGACCGCCTGTGCCTGATTCACGAAGAAGAAGAATCCCAAGAACCCCGCATTATCTGCTCGATGGGATTAACCGAAGGAAATTAAATCGCTGCCTTCATGCAGGAGGAACACCGTATGGACTATCAACAATACCTTATTCGTGATCCCCAAATCTGTGGGGGAGAGTTGGTGATCAAAGGCACGCGAGTGACCGTGCGCACCATTCTGGCAAGTTTAGCGGAAGGCGCCACCATTGATGAGATAATTGAAGACTTTCCGACATTGACGGAACAAACGATCCGTGCCGTCATTGCCTTCGCGGCTGCGTCGGCGGAGGATGATATGCCGTTACCCAGCGTGCCGAGCATTTCGTGAAGATCAAACTCGACGAAAACCTTCCTGTCCGTCTGGCTCGCGCTCTGGAGAAACTGGGACATGATACGGATACCATTCCCGAAGAAGGCTTGGCTGGCCGGAGTGATCTTCAAGTATGGGGGGCCGCTCAAGAAGCCGAGCGTTTTCTTATCACACAAGATCTAGACTTTTCCGACACCCGTCGCTTTACCCCCGGAACCCACCATGGAATTTTATTGGTTCGACTGCGCGACCCTGGACGGAACGCGTTACTGAAACGGGTTCATGGTCTCTTTCAAACCGAGGCCGTTGAGAATTGGAAGCGCTGCTTTGTGGTCGTCACTGATCGAAAACTACGGGTTCGGTGTCCCAATACAAGCGGATAGTTCATGGGCATGTTTGTACAATGGCACTCAATATCCCGCGCATTCGCTCACACCTTCAAAAGTTCGAAATCAAAACCCTGTTCATCGAAGAGCTAGCTGAAATCTGCAAATCAAAAAAACTCAAATTGGTCACAGACGACGGAGACATGAAAACACCGGGGCCTATCATCCTCACAGAAAATCACCACCTCTTAAAGTGAAAACATAAACTCTAAGGCAGACGTTCACTTTTCATCCCAGGCAGAAAAGGCAGAAATCTTCCCCCCACTCCGTCATGCCAGACATTCGTAATCGGACATCCATCTTTCTTCCTAAATCCCCACACAAAAAATTTCAGACCACCCCCCACCCCCACCGACAAAATTTCATGAACAATAATTCTGTACATTTTATTATGGGTTGGATAGCATCAATTCACCTTCCCTTTCAGCTTGATCAAAACTTAGGAAACAATCAAACCCGTATTCTCGATCTTTCAAATACTTTGGCCTAAGCTTTTGATTTGGAGGAATTCAATAATAAATCATATTGGAGCCATAATGCAGTGTTTATGTCCCTATTGTTAAACTAGAATCCTTGAGAGGGAAAAAGATGGCCTATTCTTTCGACTTAAATTTGCACATCAAAGATCCTATCTATGGTTACGTAGAACTAACTGACCTTGAAAAGAGAATAATCGAGACCTCTGTTTTTCAGCGATTACGCTTTATAACCCAAAATGGCCTTGCCTTCTATACATTTCCTGCTTTGCGAGGTTCACGTTTTGAACATTCAATCGGTGTTTGCCATTTAGCCTGTAGGTTCATGACCGCTGCGATTGAGCATTGTGAGGAAGACACCCTGAGAAAACTTTCAATAAGCTTCTGTTCCTTTTTGGAAAAGATTTTATCGCCTAATCTATACAACAATCTTATGGATCACTGCCATATCCGAAAGGAAAATTTAAGCAATTTGTCGAGGTATGAACTTCGTGAAATACCTAATTTCATGATCCAACTCTTGCGTCTCAGGGGATTGCTTCATGATATTGGGCATCTCCCCTTCTCTCATCTCGGGGAAGAGGCAGTTGAGCCACACCTTGCCAAAGTTCTTAGCGATGAAGATGTTAAGGAGTACGAGGAATTAGGCTGCAAGTTTCATGAATATATTGGATACAAGATAATCATGAATGCCTTTGGTGGATTGAGAGAGGCATTTCTTGGTAAAGAAGGTCAACTATTGTATCTTGAGGTTTTGCAGGCAATTTACCGAAAGAAGGGGCAACTCGCAGGCAACAACGGGGTCATCATTGGGGTCAAAATACATCATTGGGGTCACATCATTGGGGTCATCACATCATTGGGGTCAGGTCTTGTAATAAAATATATCTACTCTAAAACCGGTGACTCCCCTTACTTCATATCCCAGCATATTTCTGGGCTCTGTGGTGCCCGCCATTCAACCAACGACTGACCGAACGAGTCTACCCGCACCCGCACCCTGCGGAGGGAGAGGGGACTGAGCGAAACCAAGATGCAAGGAACCTTTCTACGAAGAAGTGGAAGACGACAAGAGTGCCATGAGCCAAGCGATGGGGCAACAAAAGCAAGGCTCTGGCCGGCTTGTGTCGTCGGCACAACTGAGGATTTTGTTGTTTTGATTTTCGTTGAAATGGCAAATCAGGAGGCGCCTTCGCCGACTAAATGCTGTGCGACTGACTTGAGGATGCGCGATGCGTCACGAAGATGCTGGCCACTTGCGGCCTTCTCTTTGCAACATGGCTGATAGGTCCTATTGGGATACATCAGGAATGAGGTGATTGTGTTTATATCGCTTTGCTCTCTGGATTGAGGTATGATTCCGTATGATGCTGAAGCGACTTTTTGGAGTATTCCTCTTAGTTTGGGGAATTCTTTTTCTTATAAGCTGCACTTCTCTCACGGCTTTGTCTGTACAGCCTGAATCGCCGGAAGTCCTGCTGGTCAATGTCACACCGTTAGACACCACCATGTTTGAACAACGGTTACAAGTAGACTTGCGCGTTCGAAATCCCAATGATTTTGATTTAGAGGTCACCGGCCTTGATTTTACCCTTCACCTCAATGAGCAACGACTTGCCCGAGGACTGACGAATAAAACCTCGACGATTCCGAGACTGGGAGATTCCGTCCTTTCCGTCGAAACCACGACCTCCACACTCGACGTCATCCGACAACTCCTCAATCTTCGCCAAAACCAGGATGTCACCTATCAGATCGAAGGTGTCCTTCATACACAAGGGGCACGCTTACCTTTTGAAAACAAGGGAGTCCTCATTGACGAAAAATCATTTTCTGGTTCCTCCACCGGATCTTGAATGTGCATTTTCCGCGCAAACGGAGTCACATCTTAAGGACCATGGGGTCGTGTCTTTAAATCCAACTATTTTGCCCATGGTTCTCGGTCATCGCGAGCGAAGGGAGAAATGCTTTTTTCGATTGAATAAGAGCTTATCCGTAAATAATATGGTACACGGCTTCCCAGTTTGGCTCGGTCGAATGTGGGAGGGCAGCGATGGCGAAACGTGGGACGCAAAGCCGGGTAGCGGCCTGGGAAGTGTCAGACGCTTTTTGGCAGCGGGTCGAACCCTTGCTACCAGAGCGCCAGCGTGACACGGCCA
>WHTE01000130.1 GCA_009377845.1 Nitrospirales bacterium
CAGTGTATCGCGTAGGCGGGTTTGAATAAGCTCTTCCGTAAAGTCGGGGGAAGACGTGATGTATTGATCCCAGAGAGGGTTGGTCATGCCCACACAGAAATCCAGGCCCACTCTTTGAGCGATTGGCGTGACATCTTTGAGTATTCCGGACTCAATGGCTTCCCGTCGGGATCCTATCCGGAGAGATTCAAATTCTGCAGGTACCTCCCCTGAGTTGAGCGAAAGAGAAGACTCGGATGGGACGGAGTTCTCGGATGGAACAAGGCCAGATTCCACTTTCGACTCTGGAGTTTCCTTTTCCAGAGAAATGTCGTTACTCAAAGGCTTCTTGCCTAACGCTTGAATAAGACCCTCATAGACGCCTTTAGCAGAATCCGTCCACGAATTATCCATCGGCAACCCCCGAAAGGCTGCCTCAGAAGCTTTTTTCTCATCATGGGTTAAAGTGCGAGATTGCGTCATATGTAACAAGGTAAGTCAATTCTTGAGAATGTCAAGAATCCAGGATTACTCCTGCCCAAGACCATCAAACAGTAGAAATCTTACCGCAAATTAAATCCTACCTGAATTTGTGCGAATCCGCACATTCATAGAAGAGCGAATTCGCTCTTTTAGAGGAACCTAATATGTTCTCAGCAAAAATGCTGTGATGGTTTTTTATGAAATTAACCAAATGTTTCAATATGTTTAAATATTGTGAGGCACTAAAGATCATTCAGGAATGTCGTTTGCATTTTTATCCCAAAGGAACATTTTATAAGGAGAACACAAATGGATCCAATTTTTGACTTAGCAATAATCGCTGTAGTCGGCATACTGGTCGCCTTTAATATTTACGGGTAACCAATACGACTCACCCCGTCCTTTAATTAGGGAAATTATGGGGTGAACGTCGTCACTGTTCTTCCGTTTTCATCTCCCTGGTCTTCTCCCTCACCTTCCGTATGTTTTTTCGCCCAGCGCCAATCAAGTATTAATACGTAACTAAAACTTCATAAAACCGTGAATTTCGTGGAATTATTGTCTCATTTCCTTGAGGTTTCCTTTTCCTCCTTGGTATATCTATCCCACCATTTTCTGGGAGTGCGAAATGCCAACGGCATGCGGCTGAGGGCTTCAACGAGTTTCTGTTCCCATTAAATACGGTTGACCAATCTGTAGGGTGGCTGATTCTGAATGCCTGAAGGGTCAGCTTCAGTACAAGCCGGTCAGTGGTTCTGGATGTAAGCTCAGAAACCATGACCGGCTTTGTTGTATTACCTTGAGACGAACAGACTTCTTTCGAACATGGCAAAAGCAGCCGTTGGCCGAATAACCAAACCGTCTTCATTGGTCATGCCCTGGCCTGCCGGTCCAATCCATTTCCTGACACCATGAGACCCGATGTGATGGAAATTCCAAGGGGGAAGGTTTCCGATCTTCCCAAAAACTGGCAAGCGGACATGCTTTCCGGTTTTCTTGTGTTTTTAATCGCATTACCTCTCTGTCTGGGTATTGCGTTGGCCTGTGGCTATCCGGCCATTGCCGGTATCGTGACAGCGATTATCGGTGGGATGTTCGCCACGTTCTTTAGTAACTCCGAACTCACGATCAAAGGGCCTGCTGCCGGACTCATTGTTATCGCCATCGGGTGCGTCACGGAGTTTGGCTTTACCGGCGGAAAAGATCCTACAGCGGATTTTCAAGCTTATCGCCTTGCCTTGGGGGTCGGCGTCGTGGCAGGCATGATTCAAATATTGTTTGGGGTGTTTCGTGCTGGAATCTTAGGAGAGTTTTTCCCGACTTCGGCCGTGCATGGCCTACTCGCGGCCATTGGGCTTATTATCATGGCCAAGCAATTCCCAATTACGATGGGATTAAGCTCAACAGGCAAACCACTAGAACTCCTTGCCAACATTCCAAGTTCCATTTTCAACATGAATCCCATCGTGGGACTCATCGGCATCATGAGTCTGATCATTATGTTCAGCTTTCCATTTATTCGGAACCCTCGACTCAAGATCATACCTGCTCCCATGATCGTCTTATTTGTCACCGTTCCTTTGGGCATGTATTTCAATATCAGCCAAGAACAGACTTATACCTTCAATGGCCGGAATTATCCCTTGGGAAAAAATTTTCTTGTTGCGGTGCCGGAGAACATGTTTAGTGCCCTGACGTTTCCAGACTTTTCAGGTTTGGCCACCCTGGTAGGCATGAAATATGTGGTGATGTTTGCCCTGATTGGAAGTATTGAATCGCTTCTTAGCGCGAAAGCGATTGATCAAATTGATCCTTGGAAAAGAAAAACCAACCATGATCGCGATATGGTGGCAATTGGGGTCGGAAATACCCTCGCTGCATTTGTCGGCGGCCTGCCCATGATTTCGGAAATCGTTCGGAGCAAAGCGAATATCGATAATGGGGCGAGAACGCGATTTGCTAATATGTTTCATGGGTTGTTTTTGCTTCTTTTTGTAGCTCTCCTCCCCGGCCTGATCAATCAAATCCCTCTTGCCGCACTCGGGGCCCTGCTGGTTTTTACCGGATTTCGGTTAGCGTCACCATACGAATTTGTCCATATGTATCATGTGGGTCGCGAGCAATTCATCATATTTGTGTCAACGGTCATTGGGGTGTTAGCGACTGACCTTCTGGTGGGAATTGCCATTGGAATATGTGCCAATTTTGTGGTCCATCTTAAAAATGGTGCGCCTGCAAGGTCTTTGTTTAAGCCTCAGGTGAGCATTGAACGACATGAGAAAGGCGGAGTGACGGTTCGGGTCAAGGATTCGGCAATTTTCAGCACGTGGATAGGATTAAAAAAAACGTTGGAACCATTAATGGGAGAGCCAGAAGTCGTCCTGGATTTATCGCAGACTTTGCTTGTTGATCACACCGTGATGGCCAAACTCCAGGAGATGGAAAAGGAGTTTAAGGAAAAACAATCAACCTTAGTGATTACAGGGCTAGACCAGCATCAACGATTATCAAATCATCCAGCTGCAGCGAGGAAAAAATCGAGGAAATGATGAACCCCTCAATATGGTAGGGCTAGTCAGGTGTTCAGAATGACCAAAAAGGCCGTTCAATGCCATCCGAAAAAAGTTTCAAATTAAAGTCTCAGGTTTAGGGACATCAATCCTGAACCTTGAGCGATTTTGAAAATGCCCGGTAAGGTTAACGAAATCTTGCCTCTAGATCCTGGTTGAGTGAAAAAACAATCATCCGCTCTTCAAGATGAGTATCGATGTCCGTGAACAACCCGGTGGTTTCGACCCCGGTGATCTCCAGAATTTGACGGCAAAGTTGCTCTCTTCCTTGAGAAATCAAATTTTGCCGCATCTGTTTGATCATTCCGATACCTTCGCCATTCTTGGCCAGATGACGTTCGGCTGGTGTCAGGATTCCTTTCAAACGAATCAGAATGATGTCGCGAAGAATGAAGACGCGAACTTCTGTGGGACCGCGGCCCATGAATTCCTGCTCGAATTTAATAATGGCATTTCTGAGAGCCGTTTCCATTTCACTTCGAGTGAAGCCGTTTTTCATACGGTGATCCTTCCGGCAAGCCCGGCCTTGGATTTCAGCCAAAGATCTTTCAAATTCACGGGGGAGAGTGCCTCAGGAACTTGGGGAAAATATTTCTCCCCTGATATAAGCTATTGTTCGCATGAGGTCAAGAAGAGTACGAGTCTTTCCCTCGAATTCTTAAAGAAGTGAGTATCTGTTCTGATATTGACTTTGAGAGTAGAATGGGTTTGTTGGATCGCTTGCTTCTTTGACAATTTGGTGGAGGCAAGCCATAGAACAAGACAACCCCTATGCTCTTCTGTAGACATTACAAGGGGAGAAGTTTTTTCGGTTGTTTTTTTTTGAACGGTAAACAACGGGCCTCTCACTCCTATGACCTCTTGAAAGGCTTGTGGCAATTTGATTGTCTGAACTCCTGAGGAAATCAGGATTGGACGCATGAACCAAGCTGAGCAGGATCTTTCATCAGAATGTAACCGGGAGCGGCTTCAGGCAATCGTTGCCGAGGCCTGTCGCCCCATCGGGCCCTATTGGCCGATGAAAACCTTTGCCTATTACAACCCTATTCGGGACCTCGAGCATTTACCGTTCGCACAGGCCATTGGGGAAGCCCAACAGCTGTTAATCGGCCATGGATTTCTGCCTCAGGAAGAGTATCGCCAATTATTTCATCAAGGCCGAATTACCCAGACCGCCCTTGAAGAGGCACTTCGGCGCGTGGGGCCTCCGCTTCCTACTCCGGCGACTATCCAAATTGATGGACGTGCCCTTCACGTGAGAGACATCTGGAAAATTCATGCCATTTACGGAATTGAAGCGTTAAATCCTGTCCTCCTGACTTGGACAATAGAGTTAGAAGGTGCGACAACACGGTTCCGATCCGATCTCCCGGAAAATTCTCGGAATTCGATCATTGATCGAACGATTCGTGAATGCGAGCAATGCCGGCATGGTCCAGAAGGCGCCTACCTGAACAATCTCTGGAAGAGTTCGTTATCCGCGTTCCAATTGTCTGATCCCCTGTATGGCAATCCTTCTTTGCATTCCTCTGGTCCTAGTCGGGATTCTAATTCCTCAAACGACGAATCCCACTCCCATTCTGTGGATTTGCCGGCAGACCGGACACTGAGTGATTGGCTGGATAGTTTAACGGGGAGCGCACTGGTTGAAGCTGTCAACAATCAAATGGTCAAATGGATTGCTGCGTTTGTTGACGAGGGCGTTGCAGGATGGAGCATGCCTTCGAGAGAGAGGGGATTTTACTCTGCTTGGCGAGAACTGGCACAGAAGGATCACTCAAGCAGACTGTTGGGAATTCCTCATGTTCGACAAAAAGTCCGTGAACTTTCCGATGAACCGGAAGAGACTTTGTTTAAGCATCTTCAGGATCTTGGTATCCCAAAGGAACGTTGGCGAGAATATCTTTCGCGGCACCTGGCCCAACTATCGGGATGGGCTGGATTTATCCGTTGGCGCGGGGACAATCCCGGGTATCCGGCGCAACACCACTTTCCAATAGATCCCATGCAATACCTCGCCGTCCGGCTCTTTTATGAATCAGAAATGGTGGAGGGACTCTGCCAACGGGAATGGGCCATAGACAGGACGCTTTCTGCTCTTGTGGGGTATTGGAGCGAACACCGAGAGCAATATCAGGAGCTGGTCTCCCCTCATCCACCCGCCGCCGACTCCAATACGAACAACGTGTGCCGCAAAGCCTGGCGGCTCTTTCACTTGGCCCAGTTTTTGGAGTTGACTCCCCTTGAGCTGCACGAATTGTCACAAGCCGAGATTTTGACTTTACTGGAATGGCTGGATCTCTTTCCCAGAGATGTGCATGGGCCGGTGTGGCTGGAAGCCTATGAGGATGTCTACCGTGAGCATTTACTGAAGAAGATCATAGGACATCAGGGAGTCGCCCCAGTTTGTAATGGGCGGCCTCGAGCACAGGGGATCTTTTGTATCGATGCCCGGTCGGAGTCCTTTCGTCGTCATCTGGAAACTCAAGGGCCGTATGAAACATTTGGTTATGCGGGATTCTTTGGAGTGCCGATGAGTCATGTGGCGTTTGATAGCCATGATCACATGGCCTTGTGCCCCATTTTGTTGTCACCACTGGCTGAAGTGGTCGAAGTTCCGAGAGCCGGGCAGGATGACAATATGAGGGACTATCTCTCCGGGACTCGGTGGCATCAACTCAGTCAACACCTCTTCCATGACCTGAAACAAAATCCGATTGCGTCCTTTATCCTTATTGATGTGTTAGGGATGTTTTTCAGCATCGGGTTGGTGGGAAAAACTCTGTTTCGGACTTCCTTCGACACCATTACACATTGGCTTCACCACTGGTTTGGGAAACCCGTAGCCACCCATATTCCTGTTGATCGTTCAATTGAAACGGCAAAAAACCATGACCGGTTCATCCAAGGCTTTACCCTTCAAGAGCAGGCCGCCTTTGTGGAAGGTGGATTGCGTATGATCGGGCTCACAAAAAACTTTGGCCGGTTTGTCATGGTGTGCGGCCATGGAAGCCAATCGGATAATAATCCCTATTTTGCCGCCTTGGACTGTGGAGCTTGTGGGGGAAGTCATGGTGACCCGAATGCCCGCGTCTTTGCGGCCATGGCGAATAAATCGGAAGTCCGGCGGATCCTGAAAGATCACGGCCTGGTCATCCCGGAGGACACTTGGTTTCTTCCTGCCAAACATAACACGTCCACAGATCGAGTCATCCTGTATGATATCGTCGATATTCCGGCTAGTCATATTGAGGATTTGGGACTGATGATGAAGGATTGGGAACAGGCCGGTGCCCACCAGGCCTTGGAACGATGTCATCGAATTCCCGGTGCTCCGACAGAGGTCTCTCCTCAGGAAGCGTTTGCGCATGTCAAAAAACGAAGCATGGATTGGGCTAATCCCCGACCTGAATGGGGATTGTCGGGGAACGCCGCTTTTTTGATTGGAAGGCGAGCCCTTACCAGGGGTCTGCATTTGGAGGGGAGAGTTTTTTTGCATTCCTACGACCCTGACTCAGATCCAGAGGGCAGTCTTCTCGAGAAAATCATGACGGCGCCTCTCGTCGTGGGCGAATTAATTAGCTTGACCTATTACTTTTCGGCTGTGGATCCCTGGGCCTATGGGAGCGGGAGCAAGGTCATTCACAATATTGTCGCCGGAGTTGGCGTGATGTTAGGGAGCCAGAGTGATCTGCAAAAAGGCCTACCTCTCCAATCGGTAAACGATGGGGCTCGGCATTACCATGAACCCATGCGCTTACTCGCCATCATCGAGGCACCGCCGGATCGAATACGGTCCATCATTCAGAAACACATTCTTCTCCAGCATGTATTCGATAACCAATGGATGAATTTGATGGCTTTAGATCCTGATTCAAAAACATTTTCACGATACCTCTCAGATTCAACTTGGGAGCCAGTCACTGTTCATACGTGAGTCCGTGGCCGGAGCGCATGACACGTTGAATCTGAAAGCGCATGAAATTCTTCAACGAATTCCTCATGTCCTTGGGTAGAGGTTGTTTTAAAACGCACGGGACTTGTCCTCCCTCTGAAAGGTCGGGTAGTTTCAGGTAGGATGGCCATAGGGCTCATCCCGAATTTTTCCTCCTTGACTCGGGGTTGTGAATGGAAGGAGGTGCTTGGTATAAGGTCCGAGGCTTACGTGTTTTGAAAAAGATGAGGCCCCTCTTTTTATCGACCAGAGACCGAGTAGGGAGAGTGGGCGCATCGAATTTTGCGAGACAATATTCATAAAGGCCGTAGGGTTTCCGGTTTTTTTTCGCTCAGGATAGGCTGGAGACAGTACAAGCCAACCAGGTTTTTAGAACACCTCATTCGAAAAAACTTTGGTTGGCTTTTTTTTACCTTGTGGGGCTGACCGGGAAGAGTCGCCTAATTTCCGGTTTGGGGGTTGAGCAGGATGAAGGCTTCTTTCCCGAAACAGTTTATCGGCAACACCTTGGCCCTTTTTGTCGTCTGGCTGGTGTTATCCGGACGATACGATCTTTCCCATGTGGTCCTGGGATTCATTGCTTCCTGTGGGGTGGCCTGGTTAAACACCGGCTATCCCAATTCTCCCTTTCACAACTTCCCTTGGGGACGTCAGGTAAGATACTGGCCCTGGCTCTTTCTGCGGATTGTCGAGAGTAGTTGGCACTTGACCACAATCATTCTGAATCCCGCGTTACCCATTAAGCCAAAACTCTTAACGTATCGGTCTCACCTTAAACATCGAGGAGCGGTTTTGATGCTCGGGAATTCCATTACGTTGACGCCAGGCACCATTACGGTTGATGTCAATGGCAATCACATTATCGTCCATGCCATCGATGAATTTTCGAGTAAGGATCTTATCAGTGGCCGGATAGAACGAAAACTTTCCGATGTCTATCAGGAAATTAAGAGGCAGTAATGAAGGATTTTTTTCTATTGGTCATAATCATGCTCTCCATCCTGGTTCTCGTGTATTTGTACCGGGTGGTTCAGGGGCCGACGGTATTCGATCGGGTGTTGGGCCTGAACGGGATTTCGACGAAAGCCATTATTTTGATGGTCGTGATTGGGACAGTATACGAGCGTGAGGAAATGTTCGTCGATATCTCCACCGGGTATGCGCTCCTCAACCTGGTCGGGGCGTTGGCCGTCGCCAAATTTCTTGAACAACGAGGTCTATCCTAAATGGATATCATCGCCGTTGCGTTGATTCTAGTGGGAATGTTCTTTCTGTTGGTGGCTGCAATTGGCATGCTGCGCCTCCCTGACGTGTTTACGCGATCCCATGCGGTCTCTCTGACCGATTCCCTTGGTGCGTTTTGCGTTCTTATGGGCCTTTCCCTTTACCATGGATTTGGGACAAATATGTTGAGGATTTTGGTAGTCTTGTTCCTGCTGTTTCTTCTGAATCCAGTCATTGCCCATGCCACCATTCGAGCCGCGTATCGGGCTGGATTGAAACCTCAGGCTAACGGGGAGAAGGAATGACGTATTTCGTGAACATTACGTTGCTGTTCCTTCTGGTCCTGACAGCGGCCAGTGCGACATTTTTGGTAAAGGAATTGATAAGTTCCGTGATCATTTTGGGCTCGTACAGTTTTTTTCTGGCCATCGTCTGGGCATGGTTAGGGGCGGTGGATGTGGCGTTTGTGGAAGCCGTCATCGGAGCTGGATTGGCCACCGTCTTGTTTCTTGTCACCTTGTTCGATACGGCTCCCAAGGATACCCGTCTTCGTCGTCCCCCTCCTCCTCTGGCTGGAGTGATTGGATTGCCGTTGTTGGGCTTTCTTCTGTTATTCGTGGCCAATGATCTTCCCCCGTTCGGTGATCCGGCCTCTCCGGCCCACGTACACATTTCTCCGGTGTACCTGCAGCAGAGTTATGCTGACACGCTGACTCCAAACGTGGTCGCATCGGTGCTCATGGATTATCGCGCATTCGATACCCTGATTGAAACGGTCGTGATTTTCACCGCCGGTATCGCCTGCGCGTTGTTGTTAAAGGAGTCCGGTTCATGAAACAGATGCACGACAGTTTTCTTGTTCAGAGCATGAGCCGATTGCTCATTCCCCTCGCCCAGCTATTTGCGTTGTATGTGTTGTTCTTCGGGCAGTATGGACCGGGAGGAGGGTTTGTAGGCGGGGTGATTTGGGCCATCAGTATGATCCTGACCTTTCTGGTGTTTGGGCTGAATTCACCCCAAGGCCGCCTGGTGGCGAAGGTGCTGCATGGCGACGGCGTTGGGTTGATCATTTTTGTGGGTGTCGGGGGCTTATGCCTCATTGCCGGAGGGGAATTTTTGAATTATGCCAATCTGGAAATTCCTGGTTTGGATGCTCCTGCGCGTCGGTATATGGGTATTTTGCTTACGCAAATCGGCGTGGCAGTAGATGTGGCGGTAACTGGAATTTCGATTGTGATCAGCTTGGCTTATCACGACACGGAGCAGGAGTATGATGTTTGAATTGATCGGGGACTGGCTTCAGAGGCCCAATTACATCGCATTCGTCTTGCTGTTTCTGTGGGGCATCTACATCATGGTGACCCGGTACAATCTGGTGAAAAAATTGATTGGCATGTATCTCATGCAAACAAGTGTGATTTTCTTCCTCGTGACATTGAGCGCCAAACGAGATGCCACGGTTCCCATCCTGTTATCCACCACCGAAGCCGTTCAGCCGGAAATTTACACGAATCCCCTTCCTCATGTGCTGACGTTGACGGCTATTGTGGTGGGGGTTGCGACCCTGGGCGTATCCCTGGCCCTGGCCGATGCCATTTATAAAAAATATGGCAGTCTGGACGAAGAAGAAATTCTTAAAAGATTAGAATGACGCCACACCTTCCCGCCATCCTGTTTCTTTTACCTTTGGGTTTTGCCGTTTCTCTGCCGCTAATCGGCTTGAAGCATCGTGAATGGTGCCGGCCATTAGCCATCACCATCTTAATAGGCATGGTCCTTCTCTCCGTCACGAATATGGCGTACGTTTTTCATACCGGGACCGTCCATTATGCCTTTGGTGGATGGGCCGCCCCCGTCGGGATTGAATGGGTGGCGGACGGATTGGCCAGCGTGATGACCCTAGCGCTTAGTCTCATCGCGCTTGTTTGTGTCATCTTCCTCAGCTCAGTCTTATTTCCTTATCTCGGCAGTCGGATTGTTCCATTTTATACCCTCGTGCTGTTGCTGGTGGCCGGTTTGACCGGGATGATATTCGCCGGAGATCTGTTCAACCTTTTTGTATTTCTGGAAGTGTCCGCTTTGTGTGCCTATGCCTTGGTAGGGTTGGCTGGCGGAAAAGCCCTCGTTGCTGGTTTTCGATATTTGATTCTGGGAACGTTCGGAGCGTCGTTATATCTCCTGGGAGTGGGATATTTATATGCGGAAACGGGGACGCTCAATATGGCGGACTTGGCCCAGCGGGTGCCCCCCTTGGTTGCCTCCAAAGCTATCGCCGTCGGCGTCTTATTTATGTTTATTGGCCTTGGCATCAAAATGGCCTTAGTCCCACTCCATGGTTGGTTACCGGATGCCTATACCTATGCACCCGATAGGGTATCCCCCATTTTGGCCTCTCTAGTGACCAAGGTGGCGTTGTATGGATGGATTCGTATTATGTTTTGGGTGCTAGGGGTCCAGGCCGTGATTTACCAGATCCCCATATTGTTTTTAGTGGG